>NZ_JBATKE010000113.1:0-1556 GCF_049669105.1 Eudoraea sp. | reverse complement strand
GGTGTGTTTAACCTTAGAAATAAAATTTTTTGGTCATATACGAAATGGGATTTTAATCGTGCTTGTATGTTAGTGGCGTGTCCAACATAAAACTTATCATTCTTGCAATACAAAACATATATTATCTCATCAAGATGTAAATATCCATCCGTAAGAATTTCTGATAAGCCTTTCATCCTTTATTTAAACTTTTAGAGTCTATTAAAAATTACTTTTGTGTCAATTCAATTGCCTTGTCCAAAAACTCGTCCTTACCTGCTTTGATTCCTTCAATGGTTCTTGAAACGTAGATATCTGGAATAATTCCAATCGCATGATGTTGAGTTCCATCATGCTTGATCACTTTCATTCCAGTCCAACTTAAACTATATCCTCCTGGTAATTCAAATGGATTTATGTTACCATTAGTCCCGGCCGTTGGCTGCCCTACAATATTTCCTAATTTATATCCTTCTATATAGCCCATAAAACTTTCGGCATAACTAATAGCTCTTCCATCGGTGATGAAAATAATTTGCTTGTCCCCTAAATATGGGGTTGCAGGTTGAAGATTCCATTCATATTTTTCCCAATTGGCAATGTTTTCTTGATCGGGGTAAATGATTTGAGGAACCTGCATCCACCCTTCAGTTGTATCTTTTGTTTTCAACAGATGGGATATAACACCATGATTTCCTTTTGGATAACCCCTTAAATCAAAAATGATGGATTCGTAATTTTTCAACTTTGGTAATAACTTATTGATTTTATCCATATTTACAACATCCAGATTCAAATAGTATATATCCTCATTAATTTCCTTGTAAGGCACTTTTGGAATAGAATTTTGCCGATTGGCTTGATATAAATCTTTGTCTCTTGAAAGTTCTATACTACTATCTTGAAGGGTGATTACAAGTTTCGAGTCCTGTGACCCATAAAGACTTTCTGTTTGAGCTCTATACTTTAACCAGCCCTCAGTACCGGCAGATATTTTAGAATTGATCTCATTAAAATAACTAACACTTTCTTGACCATTTATTTTCAAAACTTCATCTCCTATTTCCAAGCCCTTGATATTGTCGTAGATATCGGTAATTATCAATTTGTTTTCTACCCATTCCCAAGAAATCGGTGGAACGAACCTTTCCATATTATTATTTGAAACTCTTATATGGCCGTCTTTCAAGGAGGCTGTGAATTTTTGGAGAGTTATCAGGTGATCATTCTCGGTTTTATCAGTATAGCATTTTAAGAGGGCTTTTTCCAGTTCTTTTGTCCAATCAACTTCAACCACGTCGAAATAAGGATAAAAATGTTGAAAAACGTTATAAATATTAATTACATTACCGATTCTTAAGGCAAGGCTTGTATTTGTAGTTGAGATATTTTCAATCTTATTTTTAAGAGAGCTTAAAATCTTTTCCTTTGATTTTGGATAAGTATGTTCTTCTCTGCCGTAGACCACTATTGGAATTTGACAATATATGTTTTCATGTATTTTATTAGTTATCAATTCCCCAAATTCAGGTTGATCGTCGAACAATTTCGTTCCCTTTCCTTTTTCAATATTGCCT
>NZ_JBATKE010000112.1:0-1691 GCF_049669105.1 Eudoraea sp. | reverse complement strand
GGGCCAAATCCAATTGGGAGGATCTCCCTTCAACCATGCTATGGTACATCAACATAACCTCTTTTAACTCAATACTCTTTAAATCAATCTCAAAGTCTTTTTCAACTACTTCCGATTTTGATATTTTAGGGGATTTCGTGGTATTCAGGACTGGTTTTTTCGGCTTATCTGAATCCAAAGTATCCTTTGAAGTTTTCGGCACCTGAATGGAACCAGGACTGGCTAGCGCATTCTCAAGATTGATTTTATTATCCGAATATTCAATGATATTAAAACTCCCCTTTTCTATACTGACACTGTTGACTTTTAGATGGCGATGTCTGATCAACTGCCACGGCTCGAATGCCAGGTTAAGATTTTCTGCAGACAGAATAGGCATGTCGCCTTCTGCTCTCAAAGACTTTTTTTTCTCGTAATAATTAATATTTTTTAGACTTACAGAAAAATTGGGTAAATGGCGGAACAGGGCAAGTTCTATTTCCTCTATTTCGAGGTCCCCCGTTTGTATTTCGGAGACATATAACTGAATTTCATCTAAAATCCACTCTTTACCATCCTGGTAGAAAATTACAGAAATAATCCCTAGCAAGGCCACTAGTAATCCCATTCCCAGCAGCAGTCGCTTTAGGATTATTTTAATGGACGAACTAATGGTCATTAATATTAATAAGGAATTATTAAATAAGTAGTATAAATATAAGCAATAGTTAAATGATTGCTTAAAACAAAAAATGAGAGTCCTTTTGACTCTCATTTTTAAAACTAAATAAATTAAAGCTTATTATTCTGTTGACACCTTAGACAAGGAAATTGCTATGGCCTCTGCATAAGTCAATATCACTACTTGTCCAATGTGCAGCTGTTCCATAAAGGCAGCATCTTGCATGGGAATAGTTAAATAGTTTCCGTTAGGGCCCTCTACCGTGGCCAACATCTGCGGTCTGTTAAGTATTTCAATTGTTACAACAGCTTTAACCATTTCTCCAACTGCGCCTGCCGGAGCTTCCCCTTCCGGAGCTTTACCTTCCCCTTCTAAAACAACAAATGGTTCTGCCAATTCTGCAGAAGTCGGTGCTCGAAACTCAGCCTTTAAATAGGTATAAAAGTCAAAAGTGATTATATCTCCAACCGAAATTTCATCAAACCTTTTAATTTCCGGGCCGGCCGTAATGGTAGCTAGTTCACCATCGGGTCCTTTGAGGGTAACATCGCGGGTTTCCTTAGCAATTTCTGTTACCGTTCCCTGCATGGTTGCAAGACTTAATCTTTCTCTTGGTTCTATGGTACTATCAACATCCTGCGCTAACAAAGGAGATGTTAAAAATGTACAAAAGAATAAAGCAAAAGCATAAATTTTAATAGTTTTCATAAAGTGGATTTTAATAATTACATTTTGATTTTAGGTTGTCTTATTAGTTTAATTACCTTCTAATTACAGCGTGTAAATTTAAACTAATTATTGAATACATATGGCTTTTATTACAAGCAATATTATGCTATTTAGGTATAATTTTTCTTAAGATTATCTATGAATTCTACCTGATTGTACATTTCATTATTTAACTTTGCGGTAGCATTAAACCGTTAAATACTTTAATGGATTTTTATGATATTATCATAGCTGGCGGTGGGCCTGCGGGCATGTCTGCGGCGGCAGAATTAAGTAAAGACTTCAAAATCCTTATCCTGGA
>NZ_JBATKE010000111.1:0-30873 GCF_049669105.1 Eudoraea sp. | reverse complement strand
ATCTTTGGGATTTTGCTTTTTAGTGGGACAAAGAAAAAAACAAAACCAAAAGATTTTTGCTATGAGCGTAAGGGAAAGTTAAACGCCGGTTTGCTCCCGTACCGTTAATAGCCACAACGTTGTACCTCATTAAAAGTAAGCAATATGAAATTCAAAATCAGAGCATTAGACTATCACGAATTTGAGCCATTATTCGATTTATCAGATATTGAATTAGAGAAAAAAGGAATAAAGAAAATGGTTGTCGATACAAAGCCGGGTTATCCTTGTAGAGTGAGTTTAGAAGATGCCGAAATTGGTGAAGACGTACTTTTGATACCATATAATTATCATAAAACTACATCACCATACCAAGCAAAAGGACCAATTTTCGTTAGAAAGGATGTAAAAACAAAGCAACTTAACGACAATGAAATCCCAATTATGCTTAATCATAGATTATTGTCATTTCGTGGCTATAATAAAAATGGAATAATGCTAGAAGCTCAAACACAAAAAGGAGTTGATACCAATATTGTCCTTGAACAAATGTTTGAAAATAAAGAAGTAGAATACGTTCATATTCACAATTCAAGTCCAGGATGCTACAATTGTGAAGTACAAAGAATTAATTGAAAATGGAAAACGAGGTACAACAACGTGTATAGCTCATTGCGGCTGAATTCCTAATAGGAATTCATTGCAATTTGCTATCCTTCGGTTACGACGGAAAAGTGCGCTGGACATTTTCCGCAACGAGCCATACACAAACCGTTGTAATAAATTTACTATGAAAAGATATTTTATCCTCGTATTAATATTTGTTGTATCCAATTTGTATTGTCAAAAACAGGAAAAATTTAAAGCGCGAATTAATTTAGAAGAAAGTAATATCCTACCGAATATAGGTTCTATGGAGTCTGTTTTATTTGTTTTTACCGGAGATACCCACCTCATAAATTTCTATCTTGACTTAACTAAACATTTAAAAAAGCGATTTAAAAAATCTAAAACTGAGATTGACTTTAATTATGATTTATATTCAAAAAAACCTTTAGAAGCGGATTTAGAATTAATCCCATCAAAAAAATATGACAAATCCGATTATAAACTAATATGTTTAGTTAGTTTATCAGAATTCAAAAATTGGGACAATCATTTAATTGAAAATAGAAAACAAAATTACAAATTGAATATTGTGATTAATAGAGATGAATCAAACCACATGGTTGAATCAGCAAAAATTAATGTAAACAGTAATTATACGATTAGTACACAAAATAAAAACTCTAGTAAATTGATATTTGATTTATTAAATAATTAAATAAAAACTTGTTACAACACAGGCTATAATTCAGCGCACATCATTGCATCAAAACAAGATTAATCCTAAATTTATCAAATAAACAAAGGTGAACGATTTCGTCCTAGGCAGCTACGCCCCCAGCGCGGAACAATCCCGATAGTTATCGGGAACCAAGCTTAGGCTCCGCTGCTTTTAAATACGCCGAAATCATAGCCAATACGTTGGCAATCATTTTGACCCGTCCTGAAATATGTATACAAAAAATCAAATGTATATGTATAAAAATGACAGAGTAACTAAACGCAACGTGTATAGCCCACGCTGTGTAACTCTGGTTTGTGAAGAGACAGCGAAGGCCACAACCCATTATTGGAAGAAACAAATAAGAAGGGTTATTGAAAAACTCATGTTTTTATTATGTCAATAATTTATTAACTTTATCAATATAAACTAAATCATGTCATCCTAAAGGTTACCTATTCGGTTACCTAGATTATGGAAAGACGTTGAAAGTATTGAATTTAAAGGGATATGGGAGTGGCAGTTCAATCCTGCCACCCCGACTTAATTGTGCCGTCACGCCTGAGGCGTGACCACCCCGACTGAATATTTTTAAAACCTAATAATCAATTGAATATCAGTATTTTATATTTTTGTTAGCACTGTCAAAACGATACAAATTTCACATAGGAGGTGTCCTGTTGCGTGTCCTGTTTCTACTTTATATTTCAGCAAGGTTGGTGAACAAGTCCAAATTATCACCAACAATAAAATTGAGCAGGGGAGAACATTTTAATATTACTCCAATCGACTTCTGTAACCGGTTGGTGTAGTACCTAAAACCTTTTTCACATACCGCGTGAAAAAAGACCGACTTGAAAACATCATTTTATCGGTAATTTCTGAAATGTTCAGATTTTTGTTCTGTAAAAATAATATGATACGCTCCCTGGTGTAACGTTGGATCCATTCAGACGCAGTAACACCTGAGTTTTGTTTGCAAATAAAATTCAAATATTTTGGAGTAACGCTAAGTTTATTGGCATAATACCGTACTTCCCTTTCGGTCATACAGTGTTCCTGGACCAAATGAACGAAGCGCTCGTACAACGACCCACTTTGCAAGGTGCGTTTTCGGTGCTCGTATTCGTTCGCAAATGTGTGCCACATTTCAAGAATGAACAACCGCATTTGTAGTTTCAATACCTCTTCATAAAAACGATGTTCCCTATCCTGGAATTTGTCGTGCAACATTCGAAAATTTGATAAAACCCTTTGCCTGTCATTCTTTTCGTTCAAATGTTTTATGGGGTATTGACGGGAATGAAGGATGGCATCGATACTCCAGCTTTGATCAGGGATGTTATCGTATAAAAAATGTTTCTCCACCAGCAAGACAGTTGCCTTATAGGCTCTGGAAAATACCAAATCCTTCAATTGGCTTTCAGCGAACCAAAACAAAAATTCGCCGCCTTTACATTTCATTTTTTTGTTGTTGAACAAAAAAGAAATGCTTCCCCGGTGACAAAACAAATGTGTATGGTAATATGTATTGAAATCTATTGGAAATCCCTTTTCTTTCGACATTTCGATAAGAATAATACGTGGCTCCTTTTTCCCTGGCTCCTTCATTTCAACTATTGATTTTTACTAAAATAAGTAATATTTGACATTATTGGGGTAATTAATGTAACAAATGTGAATAACTAATTTTTACTTTTGTGGTATGAAAAAACTAACTCATTAATGAAAATGACTAATCGGACTCTGAAAAATTTAATTGTGGTACTGATTATTTTTCTAAGTGGTTTTAATGCAATGGCACAAGAAGAAACAGAACCGTTTCTAGATGATTTTAGAGGAACAGTAAGTATTACCAATAACGGAATTTCGTTAGTGCCCTCTTTTTCTTTGGGAGATCCGGCCCTTCTATTTGATTTAAAATTTACCAAGGGAAAATTAAGTTTTGAACCAGATATGCGTTTTGGGTTAGACGCCAAACCATGGACTTTTATATTCTGGTTTCGGTACAAGGCGATAGAAAATAAACATTTTTCCTTGCGCCTTGGGGCGCACCCTGCCCTGATCTTTAGAACGGTCAATGTTGTTAGAGACGGGCAGCCCGAGGAGCTTTTGGAGTCGCGGCGGTACCTGGCCGCCGAGGTGGCGCCCACCTATAAGATTTCGGACAAAGTTGAGCTTGGAGTTTACTATCTATATGGCCACGGTTTTGATGAAGGGGTTAAAAACACCCACTATATGGCATTGAATTCATCCTTCAACAACCTGTATATTTCCGAAAAGTTGTATTTTAATATATCCCCCCAAGCCTATTATTTGCTTTCGGACGATTTAAAGGGATTTTACATTGTGGGCTTTTTTTCCCTGATAAAAAAAGATTTTCCCATTTCAGTTTCGGCCATCCTCAATAAAGCTATCGATACCGAGATAGTGCCGGAAGATGATTTCACCTGGAATATTTCCCTGGTGTACAGCTTTGGCGGTGCCAACAGGCGAAAGTCGAAACAAAAAATATGATGGACATTGTAAATAATGTAATTTGTAAAAATGGATAAAGCAGAAAATCAAAAAAATAGTTCCCATCCGGTGGATAGGGATATTTTTGAACGGTTAAAGAAAGGAGAAACCATTCCGCCCAACGACCCTCAAGCCTATAGAATGCGTGAGGCCTCATACAGCACGAAAAAATTATTGGTGCAGATGAACAACGCTACTGACCCTAAAGAAATCAGGGCTTTACTGGGCCAAATTACATCTAGTAAAATTGACGATAGCGTTGCAGTTTTTACTCCCTTGTATATCAATTATGGCAAGCATACAAAAATTGGTAAAAACGTTTTCATCAACTTCGATTGTACTTTTTTGGACCTGGGAGGCATTACTATTGAAGATGGCGTACTGATAGCGCCTAAAGTCAGCTTGCTTTCTGAAGGCCACCCTCTTTCGCCTGATGAAAGACATTCGCTGGTTCCAAAACCCATCCACATTAAGAAGAATGCATGGATTGGTGCCAATGCCACCATTTTGCATGGCGTAACCATTGGCGAAAACTCTGTAGTTGCCGCCGGTTCAGTAGTATTAAAAGATGTTCCAGACAATGTTGTTGTAGGAGGAACACCTGCAAAAATCATCAAGAAAATTTAAAACAGATAAAATGAGAACAAAAATCACACTTGCAGTTGCCTTACTACTATTCATAGGTCAGGCCTGCAACACAAAAGTTGAAAAACAAGAAAACACAGAATCGAATCCTTCTGAACAAGCAATTTTTCCTAGGGGTGAAGCTGGGAATGCTGATAACTTCACAGGCAACGCTTATAATTATGGTTTAGTTGCAAATGATTCTATCTACAACACCCTCGTGGGGAATGTTTATTTCGAAAAAAGTGCCAGATCAAATTGGCACTTTCATCCGAGCGGGCAAATTCTAATTGTACTCGATGGTGTGGGATATCATCAGCTAGAGGGGCAGCCAAGGGAAACCATGAAAAAGGGCGATGTAATTAAGGTTCCCGCAAATACAAGGCACTGGCATGGCGCTACTGAAAACAACAGTCTTACACAGATGTATATTTTGCCGAAAACGGAAAATGGATTCGTTACCTGGCTTGAGCCTGTGACGGATGAGCAGTATACATCTAACAATTGAAACAAATGGAGATTATCAGATTAGGTTCTCAACCATCAGTTAAAGGCCCGTTCGGCGCAAGATATACTGAAGCTGGAGAAAGCTTGACTGGGCGATAAGGAATTTTAAAGACAAAATAAATTCATGAAATCTATACTTTTAATGGTTTTAATATTTTCTTCAGCTACAATAGGCAATCCATCACCTTGCGAAAAAGAAAATGCCCCCATCAAAACGGAAAACAATGGCACAATGGCAAACGAAACAATAAAAATCACGGTAAATTCACAAAGGTTTACCGCCACGCTTTTGGATACTGATTCCGCAATAGCATTCAAGGAACTATTGCCTATGACCATACAGATGACCGAGCTGAACGGTAACGAGAAGTATTATGATTTGTCTAAAAGTTTACCGACAAATTCCGCGAATCCTGGGTCCATTAAGAATGGCGACTTGATGCTCTATGGTTCAAAAACTTTGGTCTTATTTTACAAAACTTTCTCAACCTCTTATAGTTATACAAAATTGGGAAGCATCGATGATACAGCCGGACTTCAAAAAGCTCTTGGAGCTGGTAACGTAAGCGTTACAATGGATAAAAATTAGAATTCAATGGAAAGCATATTAGGACTAAACTCAATTAATCAATTAAATTACCTAACAAACTGAAAACGTGCTTACAATGAAAATAACAAAATTCTTAATTTTCTTACTGGTCTTACAGATTTCCCAAACGTCTTGTAGTCAAAAATCCAATCCGGTGATTTCTCTATTTCCAAAGGGTACCGTATTGCATGGTAATATAGCCTATAATAATGACACCTTACCGAAACACCTTTTGGATATTTACCTTCCGCCCAATGCAAAGGGTAAGGTTCCCTTAATTGTATTTGTTCATGGAGGTGGATGGATCGGTAATGACAAGTATGCCGACATCGGTTATATGAAAAATACAGTGGCAGAAATCATCAAAAGTGGGTATGCCCTGGCTTCAATAGATTACCGTTTTGCAACTCAGGCTATTTTTCCGGCCCAGATTCAGGATTGTAATAGAGCAGTATCCTTTTTATACGATAACGCTGAAAAATACGGGTTTGATAAAGAACGGTTTGTACTAATGGGGTTTTCCGCAGGAGGGCATTTGGCTTCGTTTCAAGGCCTATCGAACAATGACCAAATTGATGACTTCTTTATGCCCGCGACATCCCGTGATTTTTCCTTTACCGCCGTTGTGGATTTTTACGGACCTTCAGAACTGATTCTATTTCCCGGGGCCAATGACCCTAAATCACCAGAAGCATTACTAATAGGTGCCGCACCGCTTGACCGACCAGACCTTGCAAAGACCGCTAGCCCTACCACTTATATTGATGAGAACGACCCTCCTTTTTTAATTATACACGGTGAAAAGGACGATTTGGTTTCCCCACGACAATCTCAATTATTAAGTTCTTGGTTGACCGTAAAGGGTGTGGAAAACGAATTGATTATGGTAAAGGATGCACCGCATTATGGGGAGATGTTTGATGTGGATGACATTAGATACAAAGTAATTAATTTTCTAAAAATCCATCTGAATTAATACCATTAAGATGCTTTTTACAATTTGAGTCGTAGTATTCCAGTTTTGTAAAAATTTTGTGCTATACTTCTTTTTAGGAATTCATAATTTATGTAACTTAATCATAATCATTTATATACACCATAATGGCAACATTCAACTTAAACATCAACGGAAAAACACAAACTGTGGACGTTGACCCCAACACGCCCATGCTCTGGGTACTTCGTGATCACCTTAAATTGGTAGGAACAAAATATGGCTGCGGAATCGCCCAATGCGGTTCATGTACCATTCATTTAAGTGGTATAGCAGTTAGAGCTTGTGTGCTTACTGTATCTGCCGTAGGCAATCAAAAAATCACTACGATTGAGGGACTTTCTGAAAACGCGGATCACCCGGTTCAAAAAGCTTGGTTGGAAGTCGACGTACCCCAATGGGGTTATTGTCAAACTGGTCAAATAATGACAGCGGCAGCACTTTTAGATAACAATCCCAATCCTTCCGATTCCGAGATTGAGATGGCCATGAACGGTAACATCTGCCGATGCGGAACGTATACCAGAATAAAAAAAGCTGTTCAACTAGCTGCTGAAAGCACTAATTCTTAAAGCAAAAACAATGACATTCATAAAAACAAAAATCGGACGTCGTGCCTTTATCAAGAACACTAGCCTGGCCAGTGGCGGACTCGTATTGGGCTTCAGCATCTTAAATGCTTGTAAGCCTGAACAAGCCAAAGAAATGGCCGCTGTTGAAATGCCCAAGGAATGGTTCGAGATAAACGCCTACCTGAAAATTGGTGATAATGGCCTGGTCACTATATACACGCCCAATCCCGAATTCGGTCAGAATATCAGAACATCAATGCCCATGTTGGTGGCAGAAGAGTTGGATGTGGATTGGAAAAACGTGATGGTAGAGCAAGCGCCTTATCATGCAGACAAATACGGATTTCAATTGACAGGGGGAAGTACTGGAATAAAAGCCCGGTGGGAACCCCTTAGAATGGCCGGAGCAACCGCTAGACAGATGCTGCGCGCGGCGGCCGCTCAAACATGGCAGGTACACATAGAAGAAATTACTGCCGAAGCAGGAGTATTACAACACGTAGCTACTAAAAAATCGGCCGGGTACGGCGAAATGGCTTTGATTGCCGCAACACTTGCTGTACCCGAAGAAGTGCAATTAAAAGAAGTAAAAGATTTTAAACTGATCGGCCATTCACATAAAAATGTAGATGCGAAAAGCATTGTAACCGGGGTACCTATGTTTGGCATGGATTACCAAAAGGAAGGAATGTTGATCGCTATGATCGTTCATCCGCCCGCTTTTGGCTTAACCTTAAAATCGGTTGATGGCGAGGCGGTCAAAGCAATGCCGGGCATCAAGGATGTGATTACTATCAAAAGTTTTAAGGAGGGATTTCAAAAACACGGTTTTGACACCAACGCTTTTCCTGAATTGGTCGCGATAGTAGGAAATTCCACATGGGAAGTGATGCAGGCCAAAAAGAAACTAAATGTCGACTGGAAGCCTATCACTGCAAATACTGAAATTGTCAATGGGTTTTTTGGAAAGGAAACAAGAAATACCCCTGCGGGATTAGAATCCACTATAAGCCACAAGGCACAAATGGAAGCCCTAGCTGGCATACCAGGAAAAATTGTCCGAAAGGATGGGAATCCTGAGGCAGCCTTCAAAAAAGCAACAAAGATTTTGGAAAGAAGCTATTCGGCCCCTTTTCTTGCCCACAATAGCATGGAACCTATAAATGCTTTTGCTCATGTAGAAGGCGATAAAGTGAAAATAGCGGCGCCGATTCAGATTCCATCCTTTATTATTCCCACGATAGCTAGCAGTTTGGGAATACCGAAAGAAAATATTGAAATGGTACTTCCAAGAATGGGAGGCGGTTTTGGCAGAAAGAGCTATGCCCACTTTGTGGTTGAAGCGGCCCTTATATCCCAAAAAGTAAATGCCCCTATTAAGTTGGTCTATACCCGTGAAGATGATATGACGACTGGGATTTATCGTCCTACGTATCACGCAACCTATCGCGCCGCTTTTGATGAGAACAACAATTTAACGGCCTTGCATGTAAAGGCGGGTGGTGTACCAGAGAGCCCATTGTTCGCCAATCGTTTTCCGGCCGGAGCCATTGAAAATTATCTAGCCGAGGAATGGGCTTTGGATAGCAATATAAGCATTGGTGCATTCCGTGCACCGCGTTCCAATTTCATGGCCGGGGCAGAACAAGCTTTCTTGGATGAATTGGCAGAAGCAATGGGCAAAGACCCCATCGAGTTTCGATTGGAACTTTTGAAACGAGCGAAGGAAAACCCCGTAGGCGAGCGGAATGATTATGATGCCGAACGTTACGCGGGAGTTTTAGAATTACTTCGCGAAAAAGCAGCATGGGGAGAGAACAAAGCGAACGTCCATAGGGGTGTATCGGCATATTTCTGTCATAATTCCTATGCCGCCCATGTTTTGGATTTAACCTATGAAAATGGCAAACCGGCTGTACAAAACGTCTGTTGTGCCATTGATTGTGGTATCGTGGTAAATCCTGACGCAGCTAAAAACATGGCAGAAGGAGCCATAATCGATGGTATAGGTAATGCCTTTTATGGGGAATTGACCTTCAAGGATGGTGTGCCCCAAAAGAATAATTTTGACCAATATCAAATGATCCGAATGGCAGATGCTCCCAAAGGGATAGATGTTCATTTTGTACAAAACGAAATAGCTCCGACCGGAATGGGAGAACCACCATTTCCGCCTATTTTCGGAGCTTTGGCCAATGCCTTATACAAGGCCACAGGAAGAAGACATTATCAGCAACCTTTTATTTCCAACAGGCCTCCCTTAGTGGGTTAATTTTTAAATATCAGCTATTTTATGTCAATTGCAAAAACTAAAATCGGAAGACGCGCATTTATAAAAAATACCAGTCTGGCTGGTGGTGGCCTGGTTCTTGGATTCAGCTGGCTGAATTCCTGTAAACCTAAAGAATTAGGAAAATTGGGCGGAAAGGAAATGCCCAAAGAATGGTTTGAAATCAACGGTTATCTGAAAATTGGTGAAAACGGATTGGTAACCATTATGTCACCCAATCCCGAAGGCGGTCAGAACGTAAAGACATCCATGCCAATGATCGTGGCCGACGAACTGGATGTGGAATGGAAAGATGTCCTGGTAGAACAGGCCCCTTTGAATACTGATGCTTTTAGTTTTCAATTTATCGGTGGTAGCCAGGCGATACGACGGGGTTGGCCTGGCTTGAGGATGGCAGGTGCTTCAGCCCGGCAAATGCTTAAGGAAGCGGCTGCACAGGCCTGGCAGGTACCTGTAGCAGAAATCACGACGGATGCAGGTGTATTGCATCACGAATCAAGCGGCAAAACTTCAGGATATGGAGAAATGGCTTCGGCAGCTGCGCAGATTGAAGTCCCCGAGGAAGTTGAACTTAAAGACGTGAACGATTTTAAGATTATAGGTACGTCCCGTAAAAATGTAGACGGATTGAAAATCGTGACAGGTAAACCTTTATTTGGTGTAGACACCCACCGCGAGGGTATGCTTATCGCGATGATCGTTCACCCTCCCGCATTTGGGTTGAAACTAAAATCGGTGGATGACTCGGAGGCAAGGAATATGCCCGGGATAAAAGATGTTTTTACGGTCAAAGTCTTTAACGATGGTTACGAGAAGACCTTCTTTGATACACGAACCTTCAATGAAGTGGCCGTAGTAGTTGGCAACTCTACCTGGGAAGTGATGAACGCCAAAAAAGCCCTAAAAATAGAATGTGAACCTATAGAAAGTTCAACGGTGTCACGGGATCGATTTGGTAGAAAATACGAGGAAACTACACCTTCAGGACTTGAAAGCACAAACGATCATTACGCCCAAATGGAAGCCATGGCTGCCAAAGCAGGGGAAATACAACGTGTGGATGGCGACCCCGAAGCAGCATTCAAGCGTGCGGCAAAGATTGTGGAAAGCACTTTTACGGCCCCGTTCCTGGCCCATAACTGTATGGAGCCTATGAACTTTTTTGCTGATGTTACGGATGAAAAGGCAGAACTCATTGGACCATTACAAAAACCGGAACTTACCGAACAGGCACTTTCGGCCCGGCTCGGTCTACCCTTGGAGAAGATCGATATTAAAATGACTCGTTTGGGAGGAGGCTACGGTCGTAGATCCTATGCCCATTGGTTGATAGAGGCCGCGTTGATTTCCAAAAAAATGAATGCGCCCATAAAACTGGTTTACAGCCGTGAAGACGATATGACCGACGGCATCTACCGCCCGGCCTATCATGCAAAATTTAGGGCAGGTTTGGATTCTGACAATAACCTCATCGCTTTCCATGTAAAGACCGGGGGAATCCCTCAAAGTCCTTTGGCAGCTAACCGCTTTCCTGCAGGTGCGATAGAGAATTACCTAGCGGAGGATTGGACTATCGATACCAATCTTACCGTAGGATCTTTCAGGGCACCCGGTTCCAATTTTATGGCTAGTGCGGAGCAGTCCTTTCTGGATGAAGTTGCCGAAGTTGCGGATAAGGACCCCATCGATTTTCGATTGGAATTACTTGATCGCGCCATTAAAAATCCAGTAGGTGAAAATAACGATTATGAGGCAGAACGCTATGCCGACGTAATAAAACTGGTTAAGGAGAAATCCAATTGGGGTAAATCAGACCCTGGTATCCATCGTGGTGTATCAGCTTATTTTTGCCATAATTCCTATGCAGCACAAGTACTGGATATGGTCATTGAAAATGGCATGCCTTTGGTGCAAAAAGTCACTTGTGCCATTGACTGCGGAATTGTTGTCAATCCGGATTCAGCCGTCAATATGGTCGAAGGTGGTATTGTAGATGGTATTGGAAATGCACTCTACGGAGAACTGACCTTCAATGAAGGTATACCACAAAAGAACAACTTTGATAGGTACAGAATGATCAGAATGAGCGAGTCACCCAAGGAAATTGATGTTCATTTTGTTAAAAACCAAATTGACCCTACGGGCTTGGGTGAACCGATGTTCCCCCCTATCTTCGCAGCCGTGGCCAATGCCTTGTACAAGGCAACCGGAAAGCGACATTACGATCAGCCTTTTATTACAGAAAAGGCTTAAGGGATAGACAAATTGTGCGAAAACTATAAAATTATCCATCATAAAAATCGAATATAAAATGACAAATCCAATGCCTATATTCGAATGTTTCCTTAAAAGGAACGTTTTACGGGACTAATCAAGTTCAGATGTAACTATTTGGCAAGTTTTTATTTTTACTATATGTTTTTTAACTTTTTGTGATAAAGAATTACATCGATTGTGTCTATTTACACTAGAAATTGCATAGCGGTGTACCGCTTTAAATTAGCAAGGTAAAATATTAAAAATCAGGGTGGTAAAACCCTTATAATAGGACTACCACATCAACTACCTTCATCAAAGATGAACTTCGTTGACCAAACCCGACCAAGAGAATCCAAAGCGGTACAAATTTCATAACAAAGGTGTCCTATTACGCGTCCTATATGTGCGGAAAGTTTTGGGAATGTCCCCTGGTGATTATCGGTAAAGACTTTCATGATTCTTGATTTTATTTTAATCTGATATTATGTATAATCATATAACATCCTCATTATTCGTCGCGCTGCTAAAATGCTGATCATTTATGTCCACAAAAACTTCCGATTTACAGGACAGTTTTACAATTATAAAAAGTTTATTATAGCGATGTCCTATACATGGTCTCTTTTAGTAGTTTCCCTAATTCACCTTTTACGGGACATAATTAATGCTTAATATTACTATTAACGGATGTGGTTTTGCAATCAAATTTTATACATGTCGATAAAAGTTAAATATTTCGACATATATTTGTGTTGTGTCGATGTCATCGACATATTTGTATGCAAATGTCGAAATCATGTACAATCCAAAAGAACCGTATAACGATTTACCTTTAGTGCCACCAGCGGCAGAGCTTGAAACTAAAAAGGTTTTAAAGCAAGCCATTGCGGCTACAAGAGTTTTGGCCGAGTTAAAGGGCAGGGCTAATGAAATCCCTAACCAATCTATGTTGGTCAATGCAATTACCTTACAGGAAGCAAAAGACAGTTCTGAGATTGAAAATATAGTTACTACCCAAGATAATTTGTATCAGGCATTTACAGCCAATACGAATACTACCGATGCGCAAACCAAGGAGGTTTTGAGGTATCGACAAGCATTATGGGAAGGTTACAAGAACTTGGATAAAAGACCACTTTCGACTAATACATTTATTTCCATCGTACAGACAATCAAAGAAAACAACGCCGGCATAAGAAAAACAACCGGGACTAGAATAACGAGTAATGACAAAACTATTTATACACCGCCCGAAGGCGAAACGATCATTAGGGACTTGTTAAAGAACTTGGAAGATTTTATACATTCAGAAAATGGTCTTGATGATTTGGTGCGATTGGCGGTAATGCATTACCAGTTCGAGGCTATTCACCCATTTCCCGATGGTAACGGAAGAACCGGACGTGTTTTGAATATCCTATATTTGGTTGAAAAGGCATTATTGGATACACCGATACTTTATTTGAGCAGGTATATCATAGAAAACAAAAATCAATATTATAAAAAATTAAGGGCAGTTACCGAAAAGCAAGATTGGGAAGGATGGATCTTATATATGCTAAAAGGCATCGAAGAAACTGCTATATATACTTTACAGAAGATAAATACCATCAATTCGCTCATGCAGGAAACCATCTTGCTGGCCAAGGATAAATTACCCTCTCGCGTGTATTCAAAGGAACTGATAGAATTACTCTTTGAACAGCCTTATTGCAAGGTTAAGTTTTTGGTAGATAAAAATATCGCCAAACGCCAAACCGCGGCAGAATATCTACAAGAGTTGGAAAAAATAGGTATCCTTAAATCGCAAAAGGTGGGAGTAGAGAATTTGTTTCTGAATGTAAAACTATTTGAAATACTTAAAAGCTAGAACAAAGCTAGAAGTCGGAATCATTTAATCATATCGATTTTCTTTATAATTTTATTTTGTAAACAACACATAAATACTTCGTTCTTAAGTTACTTATTAAGCCAGGTGTTCCTAAAGGGATTTGATTTAGATAAGTGCAATCAAAATAGTAAAAATCAATTATTTGTAACAATACGTGGCATGCTGCCAGCACAACTACGTTTATCTTGGATAAACTTCGTTGACCAAGCCCGACCAAGAGAATCCAATTACGAAAGTGGTTGGGATTTTTGTTTTTATAGTGTAGTGCTGCCAGGCACTTAAGCGGTGAAAACAAAAAATACCCTACTTCTGAAATAGAGTTCGAAGCATTCAATAGCTATTTTTTTGCCTCTTTAATCGTAAAATCTTATGCCACCTTAAAGCAGATTTAACGGCGACCCTGTGGCAAACTCGATTCAGGTGGACCATGACAAGGCCCTTGCAGGGCCTAAATACTTCGCCACTCATGGTAGAGGAATCGTGAGGTATCCAATGTTCCAGGTTTTCACTATATTTCTGCAGAAATTAGCCCTGCGGTAAAACTCGCACACCACTATAATAGTTGTGGTACATAGGGCAGTCTATTACAAAACAGCTTAATCGATAATTTCGTAAATGATAACATTAATAGATCGCGCTTCTGCATTTAAAGAAAGAATAGCGATAAAAAGTAACGGACAAAGTTATACCTACAGCCAGCTTTTAAGTGAATCTAAAAGTGTAGGCATCAAATTATTAAACGGCGATAAAGATTTAAACGGGGCTAGAATAGCATTTTTGGTTCCTGCGGGTTTCCAGTACGCATGTATTCAATGGGGAATCTGGAGGTCCGGTGGCATAGCCGTTCCGCTTTGCGAAAAACATCCATTACCTTCCATTACCTATATTCTCGAAGACACCAAAGCTTCTACCGTAGTTTTTTCAAAAGAATTTGAAAGCCTGCTTAAGCCGCTTTTTAATACAACCGACATCCGTTTTATCCCATCTGAAACATTTGATGAGCAAGAAGGCAGTTTACCCGACGTTCAAATGGTGCGTAGTGCGCTTATTCTATACACCAGTGGCACAACCGGGTCACCTAAAGGCGTGGTCACCACGCACAACAATATTGAAACGCAAATAACGGCATTAACAACTTCGTGGGAGTGGGATAAAGACGACCATGTCTTAAACGTGCTTCCGCTACATCACGTTCATGGTATCATTAACATGCTAAGTTGTGCTTTATGGAGCGGGGCTTGTTGCGAGTTTCTTTCTAAATTTAGCACGAAGGCGGTTTTTGATACTTTTTGTAAAAATGAGGTCAATGTCTTTATGGCCGTGCCCACTATTTATTTTAAATTGATAAACTATTACAATGAACTCCCGGAATCAGACCAACAAAAAATATCGGAACAGCTAAAATCATTCAGATTAATGGTTTCTGGATCTGCCGCATTACCCGTAAGCGTCTTAGAACAATGGAAAGAAATAAGTGGTCATACCTTATTGGAGCGCTATGGAATGACAGAAATGGGAATGGCCATAAGCAACCCATACCATGGTGAACGAAAACCTGGTCATATTGGGCAAGCATTGCACGGAGTAAGCATACGATTGGCAGATGAAAACGATACGGAGGTGGCTGAAGGAATGCAAGGGGAAATTCAAATTAAAGGAGCGAATGTCTTTAAAGAATACTGGAACAAACCAAAAGAAACTGCCAATACCTTTACCCCTGATGGATGGTTTAAATCAGGTGATATTGCCGTTTTAGATTATGGTAGTTATAAAATACTGGGAAGGAACTCCATTGACATCATAAAATCGGGAGGGTATAAAATTTCGGCATTGGAAATCGAAGAAATTTTACGAACACATCCAAAAATTAAGGATTGCGGTGTAGTAGGTATTCCGGATGACGAATGGGGAGAACTCATTGGTGCCAGCCTTATTTTAGCGTCAAAAGATTTAGATATCGAAAAATTGAAAGCATGGCTTAGCGATAAATTACCCGGCTATAAAACCCCGAGAAAATATATCATTCAAGATGATCTACCCAGAAATGTTATGGGTAAGGTTACTAAAAACGATATTAAACAGCTATTTATTACTACTAAATAACGAAACATGAAAATATATGGAGTCGCCCTTTTGGCCGGATGCTTTTTATTGGGTAAAATACTGGGCAATATGCTGGGTGCACTTATCAATATCAAAAGTGATATAGGTGGTGTAGGTTTTGCCATGTTCCTGTTGATGTTATCAAGTATCTATTTAAGAAAAAAAGGATGGTTGGTTCAGGAATCAGAAAGAGGGATTTGGTTCTGGAGTTCGAT
Organism: Eudoraea sp.; assembly: GCF_049669105.1. Taxonomy (NCBI): domain Bacteria; kingdom Pseudomonadati; phylum Bacteroidota; class Flavobacteriia; order Flavobacteriales; family Flavobacteriaceae; genus Eudoraea; species Eudoraea sp. The sequence continues at coordinate 15,006 of NZ_JBATKE010000111.1, read as the reverse complement.
ATACATACCAATTGTAGTAGCAATGGCGGCTACACTTAATGTAAAGGCTGCGGTGTCCGGGGGTTTCATAGCCATTCTTGCCGGTATAGGCGTTACGATAGTCTGTCTGTTTTTAGTGCCGGTTATCGCTAAGATTGGCAGAAAAAATGAATCAGAATCTTAAAAGGGGAAAATGGAAATCATTAACGATGTCATTGGCAAAAACGGACTCATATTTGCCTTTCTTCTTGTTGGAGTTATCATGTTGCTTTCTGCCTGGATATCTAAAACTTTTACCCAAAAGAGAATTCCGGCTGTTGCCATTGCCGTTATCATTGGGTTAGCATTGGCCTTTTTTGGCGATAAAAAAGGGATATCTGACGTCACTATTTTTGCAGGTATGGCTCTACTAGGGGGATCCATGCTACGGGATTTTGCGGTAGTTGCAACCGCAATGGGTGCTGACATCAGTAAAATAAAACAAGCTGGTCTTGCCGGCACTATATCTTTATTCGTCGGTGTATTTGTCTCATTTTTTGTAGGTGTGGTAATTGCAATCAGCTTAGGTTATTCAGATGCCGAAAGCATTGCAACCATAGGGGCAGGCGCTTGCACTTATATTGTGGGTCCGGTAACCGGTTCAGCTTTAGGAGCCAGTTCGGAAGTAATAGCCATTAGCGTTGCCACAGGGATTGTAAAAACCATTTTCCTTACAATTGCCACACCAATTATTGCCAAGAGGATAAAATTGGACAACCCACATTCAGCAATGGTCTTTGGAGGATTATTGGGAACAACCAGTGGTGTAGTAGCTGGTCTTGCCGCTACCGACGAAAAGTTGGTGCCCTATGGAGCACTAACGGCCACATTTTTCACAGGATTAGGATGCCTGTTGTGTCCGTCAATATTTTACTTATCACTTCGGTTGTTTGGCTTTTAGTTTTTATAGTGAAGTGCTGCTAAGCATTTAAGCAGTGAAAATAAAAAAGACAATAAGGAGAACCATACAGCTAATATCAGCTAAATGCTGCTAAGTTGGTTTTGTTTATATGCTGATTAATCAAGCTCTTTATAACAGAATGCCTTTTATAACGGTAAGCCCATTTTTTTAAGGAGGTTCTGAAACCGAGGTTCGTTACGTATAAAGTCAAAAAGAGGATCTACACTAATGTAAGGCATGTTACTGTCATGTTCTTCATATGCTTTTTCGAGCCATTCCAAGGCCTCTTCTTTCATCCCAGCGCGGCAATAAAGTGTAAATATTTGCCATGAAGGAAAATAGATCGAATCGCGTTTTGATATCATCATCTCGGCCGTGCGTTGCATGGCCAAATGATAGCCGCCTTCTTCAAACCCTTGTTCCAGGGATTTCAAGGCCAGCTCATTTTCCCTCAATGTGTATATTCTTTTTGCAATATCGAGCGCCTTTTCCTCATCGCCCAATTCATGATAAACCGCCCACAATGCGGGGAGTGCAATGCCCTGATCTGGTTCTATTTCATATAGTTTTTGTAACAATTCAAGAGCTTCATCAAACTTACCGGCATTTTTAAGTGCCTGCCCATGAATTGACATATATAATGTATTAAATGGGTCTAGCTGCATAGCGAGTTCACTATGTGGGAGCCCTTTTTCGGGATCGCCCATTATTGCCAGAAAATGGGAGTAATATGCCTGTGAAAAGGCATAATTTGGATTTATTTCAATTGCCCTTAAAAACTCTTTTTCAGCTTTTTTCCAATTCCACTCCCCCCAGGTATAACCGCCGGCCTTATGGGCGATAATCTCCACCAGCGAACTGTCAAGTTTTAGGGCCATATTTCGTGCAGCTTCGGCTTTCTCGTAGACTTCACTAAGGGGTAAAAACCCATGTTGAACATAGGCTCCCCACGTTCCTGAAATACCCAAATAAGCAAGAGCATAATCTGGATCAATTTCACGTGACAATTGAAAATAACCCATAGCACGGTCAAGGTCAGGTTTTGTCCCTAACTCCCAATAACTCATTCCTCTTAAGTAGGCTTCGTAAGCATCCGGGTCTATAGGTTTGGCTTCAGCCAGCAATTGCTCTTCCATAGGAGTCAGATTTAAATGAATTTGCTGGGAGATCTCTTTGGCAATTTTTCTGGAAAGATTCGAAAGCTCTCCTTTCTCAATGTTGAAATCGTGCACCCACAACTGCTTCTCCTCAGGAAAGGCGCTTACCAATTTTACCTGAATACAAATATTTTCACCATAACAGGTCACGGAAGTTTCTACGGCTGCATCGACATTGAGCTCAGTAGCTATTTGAGGAATCGATTTTTCTACGTTACGATAGGCATTGGCTGTTCGTTTAGAAGGTACTCTTAAGGCACTTATTTTTCCCACATCCCCAATTAAGGCATCATGTATACCAGCGACAACATATTCTAATGATTCATCGCCTGTAAAATTGTCAAATGGCAGAATAAGTAATGATGTTATGGGAGAGGCCTCAGTTTTGAAGGCATTTCGTATCCAAGGTCCATTTGCAATAATCAACAGTAGCAGAATGATATAGGTATAAATTGACCTTGTAAGTTTATAAAACAGACTTTTTCCCTTAAGCTGCTCTATTTTAGAAGCAGAAGGGGTTGGTAGTCCATCTTCAACGATAGAATAGGTGTTTACCGGATAATCAACATTTTTTAATTTGACCTGACCCAGGTATTTCGTATTAACAGTGCTTTTGGCCCGAATGGATTTTTGAATAGATTCAGATATATAAATACCTCCGGGGTCTGCAACCGATTGTAATCGAGAGGCAATATTTACGCCATCTCCAAAAATATCTTCATGATCAAAAGTGATATCACCCAAATGTAATCCGATCCGAATTTTCTCTTTGATTTGCTGCCTGGCCTGTTTTTGTATTTCGATTGCGCACAACACCGAGTCAATTGCAGTATCAAATTGAGCCAGCATACCATCGCCCATTTCTTTGATAAGTTTGCCGCTGAATTTATTGATGCTTTTGATATGAATATCCCGGCTTTTTTCCAACACGTCAAATGCCTTATCCTCATCTGATCCCATCAAGGCTGTATAACCGACAATATCGGTAAACATAATTGCAGCTAGTTTTCTTTTGGCATGCATTGTAGACTTCTTGTTTTATACCATTACGTATTAATCATTTAAAGTTCAACCCGGTTAAACCGGCTATTCCGACTTTGATTGTTCCAAAAGAGAATATTTTCAATTACTGCTGGCAGCCTGTCCAAAGGTTACAAAACTTTTTTCCGCATTATTAATATTCTCAATCCCCTGTAATAGCGCATCCGGATTAAAAGATATACTGTTGATGCCTTCCTTTACCAGGAAACTGGCAAATTCCGGGAAGTCACTGGGTGCTTGTCCGCACAGCCCAATTTTTGTATTGGTCTTTCGCGCAGAAGCTATAGCCATGGCGATCATCTTTTTGGCAGCGGGGTCATTTTCATCGAACAATTGGCCCATCAATTCAGAATCGCGATCGATTCCTAAAGTCAGCTGGGTCAAATCGTTGGAACCGATGGAAAATCCATCAAATATTTCAGCAAATTCCTCTGCCAAAATTACGTTGCTTGGAATTTCTACCATCGTATAAATCTCAAGACCCTTCTCGCCTCTCTTCAATCCGTTTTCTTCCATGATGGCCACCACTTTTTTACCTTCCTCCAACGTTCTGCAAAAAGGAACCATTACTTTAAGGTTATCAAGGCCCATGGTATCTCGAACTTTTTTAATGGCAGCACATTCCAGGGCAAACCCTTCTTTATAGAGGTCGTTGTAATATCTGGATGCCCCCCGGAAACCCAACATAGGGTTTTCCTCTTTCGGCTCAAAATCCTTGCCCCCAATCAGGTTGGCATATTCATTGGTTTTAAAATCACTCAACCTAACTATGACCTCTTTCGGATAAAATGCTGCCGCAATAGTGGCAATACCTTGTGAGAGTTGATCTATAAAATAGTCCTGCTTGTTGGTATAACCCTGGGTAAGTTTGTTTATTTGCTGTATTACAGTGGCATTTTTTAGATTATTAAATTTGACCAAGGCCATGGGATGCACTTTTACGGAGTGGGTTATGATAAACTCCATTCGTAATAAACCTACCCCATCATTAGGATAAAGCGATAATTGAAAAGCATTTTCCGGATCGGCCAATATCATTTTTGCCTCAGTATGTGGCATCCGTATGTTTGAAAAGTCGATTTCCTCCTCTTTGTAAGAAAGTTTACCTTCATAGACATACCCCGTTTTACCCTGGGAACAGGATAAAGTAATCATTTCCCCATCCTCAATTGTAGCTGTGGCATCTTGGCAACCCACAATTGCCGGAACACCCAGCTCCCGTGCCACTATTGCAGCATGGCTTGTTCTTCCGCCTTTATTGGTTATTATACCACCTACTTGTTTCAATAAGGGATCCCAGTCTGGCGTGATGGTATCGGTAACAATTATATGTTCATGTGTCAGGTTTTTTCCCTCTTTGGGCGATTGCAAAAGACGGGGTATCCCAACTTTGATTTTGGAGCCAACTGCATTTCCGCTAGCCAGCACCTTTCCTTTTTCCAGTAGTTTATATTGTATGAGCAATTTTTTGTTCTTACTCTGGTGTACCGTTTCAGGACGGGCCTGAATAATATAGAGTTCATTGGTAAGTCCATCCTTTGCCCATTCGATGTCCATAGGTTTTTGGTAGTGCTTTTCAATTACCGAAGCCCATTGTGCCAAAGTAATTATTTCTTCATCAGATAATACAAATTGTCGCTGTCTGGGAAGCGGTGTATGTATATTGACTGTTGGAATCCCCTTTTTGGACTTCTCATAGATCATGGTTAATTTTTTATCCCCCATTTTTTTCTGGATGATGGGGTATTTTCCCAATTCCAGTCCCGGTTTGAATATGTAGTACTCATCGGGGTTAACAGTACCCTGAACAATATTCTCGCCTAATCCCCAAACGCCGGATAGCAAGATGACATTGTCAAAGCCGGATTCAGGTTCAATAGTAAAACCGACGCCTGAACAGCCCATATCTGCCCGTACCATTTTTTGTACTCCAACAGAGAGGGCTATCTCATCATGTTTAAAACCCTTTTCTTCCCGATACTTAATTGCACGATTTGTATATAAAGAAGCAAAACACTTTTTGACTGCTTCAAGCAATGCGGCTGCGCCTTTTATATTCAAAAATGTGTCGTGCTGGCCCGCAAAACTTGCATCAGGCAGGTCTTCGGCCGTGGCACTGCTGCGTACGGCGACAGCACACTGTTCATTTTCATATAGATTTTGATAGGCTTCAATAATTTTTCGGGCAAGATCTGATGACATTTTTCCACCCAAAATCAGCTTACGGGCCTTTGCCCCTATTTCGTTTAGATTATAATAATTTTCAGTATCTAATTGTGCCAACGTAATTTGCAAAGGTTTTCGAAGGGAATTTTCATCCAGAAAATTCCAGTAAGCTTCAGAAGTAGTCGCAAAACCATTGGGCACTTTTAGTCCCTGGGAGGTAAGTTTGTTATACATTTCACCTAATGAAGCGTTTTTGCCTCCTACCTGCGGAATATCTTGTATCCCTATTTCATCAAAGTATTTGATATATTTTTTCATTGCTATTTTATTTACAAACCAGTGATTCCTAAAACCTGAAATCATTTCTCCTACAACAAATTTCCTATAGTTTCCCAAGCCCTACTATGATTTTGATCAGTGAGTTGTTAGCCGTTTAGGGCAATTACAACAGACAGAACTTTTTTCCTGGAATAGCACATCTCCCCTATTTTGGGGCCTCCCTGAATTTACCGGTAATCTCATTTATATTGATCCGATATACTATTGGGATACCCTGTTCAGATAATTTACTGGAAAATTCACTGATAAATTCGGGATGTGAACCCTCCTTTCTGGTAATTAACTTTTTTACATTTTGGGCAAACTCATGAAGCAGGTACTTGGCATCAATTCCTTGCAGTTCTTCAAACATGCCATGCACTTGTACAGATCGCCAGTTATTTACAGACTTTATTTCTTCGACCTCCAGTGAGACAATATCATTTTTCCTCATGGCCTCTATCTTATGGCCTTCCGCAGAATAGCCAATAATGGCATTATTTGCCTGATCATAATAATAGGTAATCGGAATTACATGAGGTTCTTTATGTGCTATGAATGCCAAATGCCCAATATAATTATTGTTCAACAGCTCGGTGCATTCCCTGGTTTCTAATTTTTTTATCATCACAACATAATTTGATCATATTCTAATTATTCTTAAGAATAATTCCCCTTTTAGACATAAACTTAGTCTTAAGAAAACACTTTTGGAATGATGTGAATCAGTTGGATGTAAAAATTATTCTCAAAACAACCAAAAGGTATCCTAAGATTATAATGAGGTAATCTATATTGAAATAGGCCTCAGAATGATCCTAATATCTGTCTAATACCAAAGCTAATTTTGGAGATGTTTTATTTAAATTAAGCCACATTACATTCTTCCAATAACTGTATGGCTTCTTCATCGGAGACCTGGTTAAAAAAGTCATAGAACTGCCCTACGGCCATAAAATCAGACGGAGTCTGTAAACAGATTACCTGGTCGATATGGGGTGAGTCTTCCAGGCTTTTAACCGCCGAAGGAGGCGCCACTGGAATGGCCACAATTACTTTTTTGGGTTTTTGGGTACGAACCATTTCTGCGGTAACCCTAATAGTGTTTCCTGTGGCGATGCCATCATCTATAATAATCACAACCTTATCCTTTAATTCTTCCGGCTGTCTGTTTTGATAGTATTGCTGGTGTCGTTTTTTTAATTTTTCCCTAATTCGCTCTGTTTCTTCGGCAATATAGTTTTTATGAATCCCTGAGACATCTTTGAGTATTATATTTTCCAGGCTTACTGCACCTATGGCATATTCTCTGTTATATGGATGTCCAATTTTTTTGGAAAGAGCAACGTCCAAAGGGGCTTGAAGGGCTTTTGCGACAATTGCCCCAATGGGTAATCCACCTCTGGGTATGGCCAGGACTACTACTTCTTTATCTTTAAATGGCAGTAATTTGTTTGCCAACTGAATTCCCGCATCAATTCTATCCTTAAACATTCTTAGCTTTTTTTTGGTTGTAGATGTTTTGTAAACCATTTTGCCGATACTGCAGCCACAGCCTCTAATTTGCCACTTTCTTCAAAAAGATGTGTGGCGCCGGGAATAATTTCCAGTTTCCTTTCACATCTCAAATTGCCATAGGCTTTTTGATTCAGTACTATTACCACTTTGTCCCAGCCACCGACGATGAGGAGTGTGGGTGCGGTTACCTTATACAACTCGGACATGGCAAGATCGGGCCTGCCTCCCCTGGAGACCACAGCGGCAATTTCATCACCAAAGTATGCAGCAGCACTTAATGCAGAGGCTGCGCCTGTACTTGCTCCAAAATAAGCCAATTGTAATCCTTTGGTTTCCTTTTGCGTTTTTATCCATTCCGTTACTTCGATCAATCTTTGAGTCAACAGGTCAATATTGAAGCGGGTTTTGTAGAGCCGATCTTCTTCTTCCGTTAGAAGATCGAACAATAAGGTGGCCAGCCCCTCATGCTGCAACACACCAGCCACATAATTATTTCTGGGACTCAACCTGCTGCTACCGCTTCCGTGTGAGAAAAGTACCAAAGCCCTAGCCTTTTCAGGTATAAAGAGGTTTCCTTTTAAAACAACCTGGTTTAAAGGGATCTCAATCGTCTTATGCTTCTCCTCTAACAACATACTTCAACTTTTCTTAATTTGTTCCTGCTTATTATGTACATAATTCCATTTTTCAAAGTAATTGATAACAAATCAGTCAGGCAATGATTTCGGTCATTCCCATATGCAATTATTAAACTGATTTAGATCATTCCCTTTATTTTAGGAACTGGCTAGATTTATTTAATAAAAAGAAAATCACCTAAACTCCGGGTCTTGAATGCAAAACAAATTTTGATGAAGGAAATTACCGAGCTAACGACATTGATGGAGACCGAATACCCGGAACTTTATCAGTATTTAGATGAAAACCCAATGACTATTCCCGCTACCAATCATCCTCATATTGACATTGTAGTATTAAAGGAATATTTGGAAAGTTTGAAAGGATTACTGCAGCATCATCTGGAAACACATAAGAAAAACTAAGGCAGTTGTTAATTGAATACACCTTGACAATAATATCTTATAAATGAAGTTATTCTCCAGAGATGTTTTATATAGCGATAGACAAATTTGTTTATGCACTGTCTTTTATTTTAGCAGCAATAGTAAAAAACAAGCTGACCTTTATCAAGCCGTAAAATAGCCTGCTCCAATATAAATATCTCTTATAGGTTACCACTGAAAAGAGCTACACTTTATGTTAAATAACATGATTTTTCTATCAATTCTTGAAAAAATAACAGATTTCAGGAAGTTTCTTTCCAAAAAATGAACAATAACTTCATTTCAAACCTAAATAGCCCTTAAACCCAATTGCAGCAGTACTTAAGAAACTCTTTAAAGTAGAAAAACAACCTCTGTTATTCTTCCATTCATCCGATAAATGACTCTATTTATCGAAAAACTATGAATTTTTGCTAGGTCATAGCTCCAAACATTTTGTGATCTTTGGATTGTTATTAACCCAATATCTTGACCTATGAAGAATGCTTTAACCTACAAAGTAGCTTTAGGATGTATCATAACGTTTTTTTGCTATTCATCGTATTCGCAGAATCCTAAGTTTACTAAATCTGCTAATCCGGAAATTTATGAAGCCAATAAACGAGCGAGTAATTATCAGGAGTTATTAGGCTTAGGGTATGCCGAAAAAGAAATTTACGAAGATTTAGGCAATGCCAATTTTTTAAGTCAAAATTACGAGACAGCCGTGTTTTGGTATAAAAAATTGATAGCGATCAGTGAAGATGGCATCCTCAGTTCCGGTTATTCTGAACGTTATCACTATGCACTGCAAAAGACGTCTGGCTCAGAGATAGCCGGTACGAATGATAACAAAAACTGGTTGGAACAAATTAGGGCCGAATACCACGTTAATAGGCCATTAGCCGATCAAGACAACTCAGTGAAGGGTCTATCGAACAATAACAATGAATCATTAGCAGACCTGGCACAACAGGTATTGGAGAGTGAAAATGATTTAGTGGTTTTAAACGATAAAACATTTAACTACAAAAACGCCTATAAAACTCCAATTACAGTTACGGCAGATGGGAACACCGCTTATTTTAGTAAAGCCAGTTACATACAACCCAAGTATGGTGTTTTTTCTAAAAAACAATTAGTTCATAAAATCTATAGGGCGGAAAAGATAAATGGACAATGGGAAAATATTAAAGAAGTAGCATTATCTCCCAAATATTACTCCAGCATGCACCCTACAGTTACTCATGACGGGAAGCGATTATTTTTTACCTCAGACATGCCAGGTACTTTTGGAAAATACGATATCTATGTGTCTGAAATAAATGAGGATGGAAGCATGGGTGTTGCAAAGAATTTAGGTGAAAAAGTAAATACTAAAAAGAACGACCTATATCCCAATCTTGCGGGAGGTACTACCCTGTTTTTTGCATCAGATGGTCATAAAGGCCACGGAGGACTGGATGTATTTATGGTACAGGTATTTAATAAAAAAGTGGGCTGGTCTGTCAACTTAGGGAGCCCTATTAACAGTGACAAAGATGATTTTGCAATTTCCCTTACCGGAGATGGAATGGGCTATGTCATGTCTAATCGCGGGAATGCTGAAGATTCTACTCAGCAAGTGGCATTCTCTTTTTCGAATCCCAAAAAAGACAAACAAGAGGAAAATGGCGGATATAACTTTGCAGAAGTTTTCAGCAATGATGTAAAAGTAAATTTCGCAAGCTCTGTTTATGAAGATGATTAAAGTAATAGCAAGGCTATAACTTAGACCAAACAGGTACCCATCAATGATCCATTTGGTAGCACCAGGATCGATGATTTCAAAACAACTATTCAGATAAGAATGTGCTTAGTTTAAAAGAAATTTTTCGAATTATCCAACCCGATCATCACTAGTTTAAATAGTACAAATCGGATTATAAATATTCAGAATAAACTTTAAATTTCAATCAGATGAACTGTAACACCTACATAATTAAGAAAGTATTCGTACTTAAAGTGTTTTGCCTGATTCTATGTATTCAAGCTTCTTACGGTCAGGAAGCAATTTCTGATCTAAGTACAAACACTGCCTATCACAATCAGTTGTTTTTTAACAGGTTCTTAATAAATCCTACATTTTCATTGGTTAGGGAAAATAAATCATATCTGAATATTCTGCACCGAAATCAGTATGCTGCTTTTGAAGACAATAATCAAAACTATTATCTGGGATTTAGCAATAAATTTAATGAACATACTGCATTGGGTATAGGTGTTTACAGTCAACGAATAGGAGTTATCCAGGAGTTTGGCTTTAATGCAAATTATGCCACTTCTGTGCAATTGGGTTCGAAAAGTAAATTAACATTTGGTACAAACGTTACCTATTACAGTTTAGGGCTGGATAAAAATCGTGTGGTTGCCACAGAAAATGACCCCCAAATACTGGAAGCAAAGTTAGAAAATAAGATCGCTATACAACCAGGAATTACATTCTCCTATGGGAATTTTGATGTCGGTATCTACGCGGAGGATCTTATCAGATACAGCCAGACCACTAATGAATTTTTAACGAGTTTTAATACCAAAACTGTAAAAACATCGCTACAATATACGCACGCATTTATGACTAAATATGGTTTATTCGCAAACGCCAGGTTAATGCCGCTTGTTCAATTAGGCCAAAATATAGATGGGAGTCTTTCTTATGTAGGATCCGTTATCCTTGAATTACCTAAATATGGCTGGTTTCAAAGTACACTGGATGATACCTATGGAATGTCAATAGGTTTAGGTTTTAATCTTAGTAAAAAGTTATCTCTTGGGTATTTGGTAGAAAAAAATGTCCTGGATCAGGATGCCGCATTTGGCTGGAATCATGAATTGTCATTGGCGTATACTTTCAAAAATCAACCTTCTGCCCTGGGTGGATATGTAGTAAAATCAGAAGAAAACAGAATTGATGAAATTGTTCAAAACTATGAAGAACAACTGGCGCAATTAAAGGAGAATCAAACTAAAGACAAGAAGAATCAGATTGACGAACTTACCAGAAAGTATGAAGCACAAATAGCCAAGTTAACCAGTGCTCAAACTGAATCAACCGGAGATAAGAAGAAATCATCTGCCGGCAAAAATAAAGAGGTAAAAAATACACCTCAAACTACACTTGTTGCATATACAATTGAAAAAGAGGAAGATCCCAATACCCTGGCTTACCAAAACCGTTTAATTTTGGACGAGCTAATATTAAGACAAGACTCTATAGAGAATGCGCGTAACTCCCAATTCGAGAAAAAGTTTGAAATGATCGTAAGAATTTTGCGTAGTGATGTTGAAAATAGCATTAAATCTAACCTACAGGATTTCAATAATCCTGAGAATACAGTAATGGTTTCAAACGACAGGGAGTTTAAAACGACCAATAACCTGGAACTAAAAACATCTAATAATAGCTTATCTGAGGCCGAGCGTAAAGAATATATTAAGCTTCCGATAAAAATTAGTAATCTAACAGATGTTGGCGTAAAATCTGGTTACTATGTAATCGCCAATGTATATAAAAACAAGAAATATTTAAATGCTTTTATGAATCAGCTGAATGAACAGGGGTTGAATGCGAAACAATTTTACAATAAGAAAAATGGTTTGTATTATGTTTATTTGGCTGATTTTAAAGTTAAGGAAGAAGCCGAGATCGCTTATGTTTCTGATTTAAATGGAAGATATAATGATGAAAAGTGGATTATGCAGGTTGACAATCCCCCGGCAACTGCGGATCTTATGTATGAAGATTAATGATTTTCCAGGGACAATAGGAACAATAAACAAGTTGTCTGTTATACTTATAATAGTTATCCATAAATAATTGTGTGTCCTGCTTATGGAATTCTGACAAGTGTAATTAATTAAGAGTCATTAGCGATTAGGCTTACTTTCTATATGAACGAGTTAATTTCGAACTTATTCAATTATAATAGCAATATATGGGTTTAGTTTTGTGCTTCTATAGAGGATTTAGCTATAAACATTGCACTTCCCATAGTTTTTTGAGGTATAAATAATGGAGTAAATGGACAAAATTACCGACCAGTTGGTTTGCATTTGAACGAAAATACTTACGTTATCTCAGTGCTTTTGTGTTTTTTATATATATTTAAAATATAAAAGTAAATGAATAACATTCGCTCAACCCCCAAAACCCCATAATATGCAGACTCAAAATTACCCCAAAAGCAGCCATCCCAACAGGCCAAAAACAAGAGCTCATCCCGTAATCTTCTTAAAAGAGGCTCCCATTTAAAGTTTAGTAAATACAGTTTTTATTCTTGTTTATCTTATCAGCTTCTGGAATTATTCCGTTCCTAATAAGGTTAACAAGACTGGATGTATTTCTATTCAATGGTGCTCCTAATTCTTAAAACAGATAATTCTTGTTTTAAGGCATTAACATCAAATTTGATTTCATTTTATGAGATTGATGGCTAGTATCTTTGCTAGTATACATCCCTATTTACTATGGTTTAAAAATTGCTGACTGAGCTATGATTTATCCGTATTAACTTGCTCATTTTCAAATTTTTAGTTTCTATTTCTTTACTATTTTTTAACCCCAAAATACTAATAGATATGAAATCAAATATCCTTAAAATAATTGTTATAGATAATGACCGTTTATTTCATGCGGCATACAGGTACTATTTTGAAACCTACCAGGATTATTCCCTTCAAGGTATTTATAATTCGGTAGAAGACGCCTTAGAAAATTATGATGACCTATTACCCGATATCATTGTTTCTGAAGTATCTATGCCCGAAGTATGTGGCATAAAAGGAATTGGATTGTTCAGAAAACGGGATCCTGATGTTAAAGTTATAATGATCAGTGCCCAAAAAGATTTTGCGATAATCAAAAAGGCTTTCAAGAATCAGGCAAATGGTTATTTGACAAAACCAGTGACCAAAAAAAGATTGTACAATGCCCTGAATTCTGTTAAATATGAAGGTGCTACCATGAGCAATGATATTGTAAAGGCTGTGATCTCCATGTTTCACAGAAAATCATATCATAATTTTTCGGAAAGAGAAAACCAGATAATTGATTATCTGTGTCAGGGAGCGACATACAAGCTAATAGCCGACAAGCTCTTTGTTACAACGAGCACGGTAAATTTTCATATTCAGAATATCTATTTAAAACTCGATGTGAATTCCAAATCGGAGGCGCTTACCAAACTACAAGAAATGGAGAATTAAAGATTTGGTAAGATTAGTATTGGCCTACCATGGCTGCGAAGGTTATAAAAGAATGGTCATTTGATCTACAAATGACCATAATTGACAAATTATATTGTAAAGTACTTTTACCTTCTGCCGGTTAATTGGATTCATTTTCATTAATCATAGCTTGTGCATCTTTTTTTGTTCCCAGGACAATGGCTATCCATTTTGTCTTTGGATTTTGTTCCAGAATGATTTTCATGGTCATAGTTAGGGGAACAGATAAAAACATACCTACGGTACCAAAAACAAATCCCCAAAAAATAAGGGATACGAATACAATCGCCGTAGATAATCCCAGGCCCTGGCCCATCAATTTTGGTTCAACAATACTTCCTATGATCATATTCACCACAACAAACGCAATAAGAGTAGCCAAAGCGCCCCCGAATCCCAATTGGACCAGCGCAAATAAAACGGCAGGAAAAGCTGCAATAAAAGAACCAATAGTTGGAATATAATTTAATAAAAAGGCTATTAAACCCCATAAGATAGCATAGTCAATACCAATTATTGCCAAAATAATCCAAAGTACTATTCCGGTTAAAAGACTTGTAAGCGTCTTAATTGAAAGATAATGACGAATGTTCCTGGCAATGGTATCAAAAAAGGAATAATTGGCTGAATAGTCTTTTAAGATCGCCTTTACCTTTATAGCAATATCATCCAATTCCAATAAAAGAAATAGAACCAAAAAAAGAATCGTTAATAAATTGCCCATAAATCCCCCCAATTCACCAAGGGCTCCGGCCGTAACACCCATTATCTTAGCAGGCTCTATCAATCCTTTCATTTTATCAAAGGAAATATCAAACCCAAGATCATTAAAAAAGCTTATAAAAGAAGCACCTATTTTATTCAGGTTTTCTTCATATATCCCGGCATTTTTGGAAAAGGAAGACAGAGAACTCCCTATTAGTTCTCCAAATCCAAAAAAGATGGCTATAAGCAGTGTAAACACAATTAAAACAGCCAAACCTTGTGGTACCTTTTTTTTCATAAGATACGTAATGGGTTGTGTACAAATAATAGAAATAAACAATGCCATCAAAATTGGAGTGATTAACGAAGCTCCGTAAATAAAACCTGCAATAGCAATTATAAAGGCGGCAAGGCTTATAATAAAAGGGAACTTTATTGTTGTTTTGTCTTTAAGATTCATGGTTTTTTATTATCAGAAGAATATATAGGAGACCTAATATAATTATATTATCTTAATTCTTGCTGGCATATTTCCCCACCAAAATGGCTACAACAACCGCCACATAGAATTGACCCGTAACTGCAATAAGCATTGCAAAAGACTGAGCCAAAGGGAGTTGAGGTGTAAATTTAAACTAATTATTGAATAAATATGGCTTTTATTACAAGCAATATTATGCTATTTAGGTATAATTTTTCTTAAGATTATCTATGAATTCTACCTGATTGTACATTTCATTATTTAAATTTGCGGTAGCATTAAACCGTTAAATACTTTAATGGATTTTTATGATATTATCATAGCTGGCGGTGGGCCTGCGGGCATGTCTGCGGCGGCAGAATTAAGTAAAGACTTCAAAATCCTTATCCTGGA
>NZ_JBATKE010000110.1:0-1879 GCF_049669105.1 Eudoraea sp. | reverse complement strand
CTTGAACATCAACCATCCAGATAGTTTGGCCGTGGTATCGGTGGTCAATAACCCAAAAATTGAGACATCGTTATCCCCAGTTATAGCGACCATTATACATACGATTACAAAACAAATGAGCATACGCTACCGAAACCCATCTTTTCTGTTGATGGAGGAAGCGGCTACTTTGCAATTGCTCAATATGCACCGCATTCCCGCTACCTTGCGAAGCTATGATATTGCCACGGTTTATGTACTGCAGGACAAGATCCAAAACGATATGATGTATGGCCCCATGGCCAGCAAGGCGATTTTGAGCAACCTTTCCTATCAGTTCTTTGGGAAGGCCAATGACCCGGACACTGCTAAATATTATGAACGCTTTTTTGAGATAGTGAAGAAGGAGACCATCAGCGTGAACAAGGGCTATAACCTTAATTTTGATACCCGCGTGACCAAAGGGGAGCGCGAAGTGGCCAAGACCCGCGCCAATGTGTTCTATGGTCTTCCACAAGGAGCCTTTGTAGTATTGGCAGATGGGAAGGATAAGAAGGTGCAGTTTAATTCTCCTAAGATTCTGAGGCAATTACCAGCACCAGCGCGAAATCTAAAGGAACAGCTTCAGGAGAATTTTGAACGGATTCATCTAGAGGCAAGGCTCATTTTTGAGAAATGAAAGAAAAAAAACTAACGTTTTTTTGAACCTAAATTTTGTAGAGGTGCATTTTCCATTTTTAAGTAAAAAATATTCGGCCCATTCTACTTCGTCCCATTACCCTCCTATTTAAGAAATACACTTCGATTAAAATTTTTGAACACATCACAAAACCCCAATTATATAGACATAGTCTATTCATCAAGATGTAAGGCTACAAAAGTATTTCGATATATGCCGGATCTGGTTTCTACTTTGAAAATAATTTTAATTCAATTTAAGTCCATTTGTGATTTGTCATATTAAGTTATTGAATCTTAATGACGCCGCTCAGCTTTATCATAACGATCGGATGATGGTTCTATATCTTACTTATTTATATACAGAATAGGATCCTCGATTACAACCGCAGTCAATTATTGAAAAAAAAGAACAAGAATATTGATTAGAAAAATTAATTGTCTAACTTTAGTTTTACAGATATTGTAGGACAATCAATGTTAAAATACAACCCAATAATATTGCTATTTAACCGATAAGTGTTATTATTGAATGCTTTCATAGTTAATTTAAGGATTATTAATCCTTAAAATTTTAAATTATGAATGCAAAAAGAATTTTTATTTTGACTTGTCTTGTCCTATTTACAGCAGGGGCTCTGAGCTCATGCACGAATGACACAGCAAACGACGATCAGCTTTATCAAGAACAATCTATTGACAAAGACGAAATCACGGAAGAGGATACTTAAAAACCTATTAGCAGCGATTGGGATAATTTTCCTATCGTCACTGCCTTATATCCATGATATGATCACAATCAGGGGCGAGGGCTTACAGTCCTGGGTCCCTGATTTTGGTTTACAGGAATTGTTAACGGATAAAAATGGAAAGGTTATGGGCTTTTCTTCTTATCGTGTATTCATCTATACCTTGTCTATACATTTATTCGCCCACATTGGTTGGGTAGGTTGGATGTTGGATGCCAAGGGGAAATCATATCGGTTTGCTTTATTGGTGCCGGTTGTGCTAAGTGGCTACACAGTTGCCCTATTATTGTTCAATGCCAGGGCCACCGAATTCAATGAACCTGATACCAAATTTTACATTACGATAGTTTTAAGCATTATAGTGATAGTCAATTTTTTCATAAATAATAGAAACAGGTCATTAAATGGAGAGTAACAGTACACGCTTTGGATTTCTTAACGCTGTTGGAGCGAAGTTGAAAAAAATGAATGAT
>NZ_JBATKE010000109.1:0-34777 GCF_049669105.1 Eudoraea sp. | reverse complement strand
ATCCAGTTCTGATGTGGTTATACCTTCCTCTCTGGCAATATTTTTAACAAGGGGAGAATAGAAACGAGTGGTATCAGCGAAATTTTGAGCAGTGCTGCCAACAAGTTCCTGAACATTAGCCACTTTTTCTTCTAACACAGCTACTTCTTCCGGAAGAACTTCTGTCATTTCTTCTTTTTGGTCTGTATGCATCGCTCCTCCCGACTCTGATCCTCCTTCTAACTCAATTACAGCTACCGTTTGTCCAACTTTAATTATATCGTCTATATTAAAAAGTTTTTCCAGTAACACGCCCTCAACTTCACTAGGTACCTCAGAGTCTACCTTATCTGTCGCAATTTCAAAAACCGCCTCATCCATTTCTATTGTATCGCCAACCTCCTTTAACCAAGCAGTTAAGGTAGCCTCTGCAACACTTTCACCCATTTGCGGCAATTTCAACTCAAATTTTGCCATATTATTATTTAATGTGCTTTTTTGAATAAATATTTTGCAAAAATACTAAAAAAACGCCCCTATTATTAAATTTATTGTATGAATTATCTTCACGTAGCCTTCAAGGAACCTTCAAATGGAATTCTGTTAAGAATGCTTCTTCCCAATGTGACTTCATCTGCATATTCCAATTCATCACCTACAGATATACCTCTCGCAATTGTAGAGATTTTTATATCATAAGGCTTTAATTGCTTATATATATAAAAGTTAGTAGTATCACCTTCCATGGTTGAGCTCAGTGCAAAAATCAGTTCCTTTATCTGATTTTGACCTACTTTTGAGATCAAAGAGGAAATGGTTAAATCCTGTGGGCCAATACCCTCCATCGGAGATATTTTGCCTCCAAGCACATGGTATAACCCTATGTATTGACCCGTATTTTCAATAGCCATTACATCTCGAATATCCTCAACTACACAAACCACATCTTGCTCCCTTTTCGGGTTTGCACAGATTTGACATAATGCAACATCTGAGATATTATGGCAATTTGAGCAAAATTTAATTTCCTCTCTAAGCGCCAGAAGCGAACGAGACAATTCTGACGTTTGTTCCACGGGCTGCTGTAAAAGGTGAAGTACTAACCGCAAAGCAGTACGTTTTCCAATTCCCGGTAACTGAGACATATGGTAAACCGCATTTTCCAAGAGTTTAGATGAAAATTCCATAAAGGCAAAATTACATAATGTTTTAAGTTTTTGTACTTTGCGTCAGTAATTTATTTTTATGACAGCATCGCATATTCTGCTTCTTATTGGCGGTTATTTCTTCTTGCTATTGCTTATCTCTTACTTCACCGGAAAAAATGATTCCAATGCTGATTTTTTTAAAGCAGGAAAACAATCACCATGGTATTTGGTAGCTTTTGGTATGATTGGCGCTTCATTATCCGGTGTCACTTTTATATCTGTCCCCGGCTGGGTAGAAAGTTCCCAGTTTAGTTATATGCAGGTTGTTTTCGGATATTTGGTGGGTTATTTTGTCGTTTCCTTTATTCTGATGCCCATCTATTACCGCTTAAATGTTACCTCTATTTACGAATACCTTAAAGAGCGATTTGGAATTGTCAGCTATAAAATAGGGGCTTTGTCATTCTTTGTTTCCAGGGTATTGGGGGCCTCTTTCCGGCTTTTTTTAGTGGCCATAGTTTTGCAGCAGTTTGTATTTGATGCCTGGAATGTCCCATTTGAGCTCACGGTAGTCTTATCAATTCTCTTAATATGGATATATACTTTTCGAGGGGGAATTAAAACAATAGTTTGGACAGACACGCTGCAGACCTTGTTTATGCTAATATCTGTAGGCTTATCTATTTACTTCATTAATTCAAAATTGGGCTGGAGCTTTTCGGAGTTTATTGCTTCTGAAGAATTAAAGGAGTACAGCAAAGTCCTGTTTACCGATGATTTTTACGCCAAAAACCACTTCATAAAATCTTTTATTGGCGGTATGTTCATCACTATTTGCATGACCGGACTCGATCAGGATATGATGCAGAAGAACTTAACCTGTAAAAACTTAAAAGACGCTCAAAAGAATATGGTTTCCTTCAGTCTTATCCTCATTGTCGTAAACTTTGTATTTCTGCTTTTGGGGGCATTGCTTTTTATTTATGCCAGTAAATTTGATATAGCAACACCACTAATGGACGGGGAACCAAAATCTGATCTTCTTTTCCCTGAAATTGCATTAAACAGTGGCTTGGGTGTTACCGTGGCAATTACTTTTATGCTTGGCCTTATTGCAGCAGCCTATAGCAGTGCAGATAGTGCCCTTACTTCATTGACCACTTCTTTCTGTGTGGATTTTCTTGGAATTGAACAGAAGCCGGTAAACGTTCAAAAAATAATACGAAAAAAAACACATATCTGGATGAGTGTGCTCCTGATTGTAGTGGTTATAATATTCAAATATGTTTTGGACAGGAATGTTATTGATGGCCTATTGACCGTTGCGACCTACACATATGGTCCGCTTTTGGGGTTATTTGCTTTTGGTATCTTTACGTCTTACAAAGTAAAAGATAATTATGTCTGGATTGTTGCAATTACGGCTGTACTTATGGTAATTGGCATTGCAAACGTACCCCCTGCTTATCTCGGAGGATATGCTGTAGGCTATGAACTTTTGCCTGTGAACGGGTTATTTACTTTTATTGGATTATATCTTATAAGAAAAAAACCTAATTAATATTCTTCATTCATAGCTGCTTTTGGAAAGTCAAGTTCTTCAAGAATTGAACCTCAATCTGACTTCTTTTGCCGTAATTCTACATATTCATTAATTGACAATTCCAATTTCTAATTCGCTCGTTACTGAGCACTACCTATACAAACTATTAAAAGCAAATAGAGAACAATAATTGTCTTTAGCATATTACTTAATATTGATCCGTGGCTAAGAGCACCAAAGTGCATGCTACTTCTACTCTGATTTCATTGTTTCGCAGGAGTGTATAGAACTCTGGGTTTTCGGTCCCCGGATTAAAAATCACCCGTTTAGGTTTTAGTTGAATAATTTGTTCGTAATACTCCTTTTGTCGTATTTCATTAAGATATAGGGTAATCGTATGAATATTTTGAAAACCTTCAAGGCTTGAACTAATCTGTACACCTGACACATCGCCAACCTTAAGACCAAAAGCCCTGGTTTCAATTTGTTTTGCCCGCAATTTAGTTATGGCCAAATTACTGTAGCGATTAGGATTTAAAGAAGCTCCAAAAACAAGTGTCGTTTTCATAAAAAATTGCTTATTGAGTTAAAGTGTGTTAATTACTGTAACTATTCAAATTATAATTCGTCTTTTGATAGTATACTAAAATATACTACGTTGTTGGTGCTATATTTTTATAGTTAATGGTTAGTGTTTAATGTGGCCCATCAACGAAAGAAACCCCGGCAAATTTGTCGGGGTTTTATTTTTTAGGCCAATAGAAAGCATCTTCCACCCATTGATATACAAAGATACTACTTCAATTTAATCAATTTCAATCCAAATATATTTTAAAAAACAGGGCAAATTTTGAACTGATAAAATATGTTAAAATTTTTAAGTAAAGTAACATTAACTGATTGTTATCGTCAAGTAGGTATCATCAATCAATCAATATCCAAAAGTTCATGAATAAAGTAATTATTCTTTTTACCCTGTTCTTAAGCTTAGTATTCCCTGCAAAAGGAGCTATTCCAAACACGGATATAGTCCTGGGAAGTATTAGTGGCAGAGTAATCGACAATGTTCAGAAACAACCAGTGCCGTATGCGGCAATTGTGATTAAACGAGCTTCAGATAACACCACAATTACCGGAGGAATCACCAATGAAGATGGTACTTTTCAAATAAAAAAAATACCCGATGGATCTTTTATTGTGGAAGTCCAATTTATAGGCTACAAAACATACATACAAGAGATTACTTTATCAAAAAACAAACGGAACGCGGAACTAGGGGTTATTTCCCTTGAAGAGGAAGCCGAAGAACTTTCCGGAGTTGAAGTTGTTGCCGAACTAACCACCATTGAACAGCGCTTGGACCGGAAGGTTGTTAACGTGGGTAAGGACCTTACAACCGCCGGGGCTACCGCTTCCGATATAATGAATAACATTCCTTCGGTTAATATAGATCAGCAAACCGGACAACTTTCCATGAGAGGAAACTCAAATGTAAGGGTTATGATAGATGGAAAACTGTCCAACGTACCGGTTGCACAATTATTAAGACAGATACCTTCTACGTCCATAAAGTCTATTGAACTAATAACCAATCCGTCAGCCAAATACAACCCTGATGGGATGAGCGGCATCATAAATATCATACTTCACAAAAATTCTAATAATGGTTTTAACGGTAATCTAAACACAGGGCTTACAGTTGGTCAGGAAGCAAAATTTAATAGTTCAATCGACCTTAACTACCGGAATGGCAAGGTAAATGTTTATGGAAATTATGGAAACAATATTGGTAAATATGTAAATAATGGCTTTATATACAGGATAGATGAAAATTCGGAACAATTGTTCGATTGGTTAGATAATCGTAAATCCGATCTATTTAAAATAGGCATCGATTTTTATCTCAATGATAAGAACACCATTTCGTTTTTTACCAATCAGAACTATTTTGACGGCAAAACCAAAGGACAGACTCAAGTTACTTATTTTGATGACCCACTACTCAATATGAATCAAATCTTCTTTAATAAGAGTGATAATCACAGTCAGCAGTACAATTTTGACTATAAACTGGAATTTAAAAAAGAAGGGCATAATATTGAGTTGGAAGCGGATTATAACAAATTTACGAATGAGGAGAATGCAGATTTTAAATCAACCGGAAACACTCTATTCCCGGATTATCAGGATTTTGTAGATACCCAAAGAGATCAGACCATAGTTAATCTGGATTATGTAAATCCATTAGATTCCATATCCAAACTCGAGGTCGGGCTGGAAGCAAGAATTTTTGAAACCAATGTGGATTATTCCTCCACCGGACTTTCATTTACACCCGACGGAAATTTGGTTCCAACTCCGGATACAGATTTTGTTTATGGTATGGATATCTATTCTGCCTATGCCAACTTTGGACAGAGTTATGACAAATGGGGCTATCAGGTAGGGCTTCGTGTTGAAGATGTTGAGGTTAAGGCCGACACAAACCAGGTAAGAGCCTTTACAGATAAGTATACAGAACTTTATCCTTCTGGTTTTGTCAGGTATAGTCCAACAGAAAAAAATCAGTTTCAATTTAGTTTTAGCAGACGGGTGGACCGCCCTGGACTAACCCAGGTAAATCCTATTCGTGAGTGGTCTACTCCTTTATTATCTTCTTTTGGCAACCCGACACTTGTTCCGCAGTTCACAAATTCATACGAGATAAATTATACGAGACGCTTAAAAAATGGAAGTATCACCACAGGACTATTCTATAGAAGTATTAAGGATGAAATTAACAGGGCTGTGTATGTAGACAGATTGGACCTGAACAAACTAATATTAACCTTTGACAATTTTGACGATACTTCGGCATATGGAATTGAGGTCTCGGGTAACTACAAACTAACTAAATGGTGGAGTATTAATGCTAGTTTTGATCTGTATTCACAAACCCAGAGAGGTATTACTGAGAGTTTACAGGCCGATAATAATACTGCTACCCAAGATGACATTATTACTCAGGAAATAGAAGTGGAAAATACAGCCTGGAATTTTAGAATGAACAATAGTTTTAAAGCAACAAAAAACCTTACTTTTCAACTATTTGGATTCTACAGAGGACAAAACAGAACCATTCAATTTGATGTAAAACCCATGTATTTTGTGAATCTGGGTGCTCGCTATAATTTTGCTCAGGGCAAAGGTACTTTCAGTGTTAATTTTAACGACGTTTTCAACACCATGCGTTTCGCAGTTACTGGTGATCAGCCATTTGCCCAGGTTGGGGAGTTCAATTGGGAGAGTCAGACTGTTTTTGCCGGTATTTCGTATAGATTTGGAAGTGGAAAAAACAAAGCTGCAAAGCGAAAAAGAAGGGATAGTAATACTAAACAAAGCAGCGGTGGTATTCTATAAATATTAATTGATAAAATATGCAGAGTATTGGTTGGTTATCTCTTGTAGTATTTATCAGTTACATAACCCCCGGCTAATTGGCCGGGGGTTTTAAATTTAAGATGATTCATCAAATATACCTGTCGGCAATCCATCCAGACTACTAACATTCTTTAGGCCCATGTATTCAATAAGTCCATCATTACCTTTTTTTTCTGCCCAGATATTGAGCATGTTTCGTTCCGCTTTATAGTCCATAAGCGGCACACCCATTCCACAGGAGGTCTGTACAAGTTTTATTCTCATTTCAATTAATTGCCTGCTACCGGCTATTTTAGGAAATTGTCCAATATGCTCTCTCCAGAAAGAATCGCGTTCATGGAATGCCCGTGCTTCACCATATAGACGTAAAATCATTGGCTTCCCTTCAAATGCACAAAACATGATAGTCATTCTATTATCGTATTGCAAATGGGTTGCAGTTTCATTCCCGCTACCGGTAAGATTTAACCAAAGGATTTTGGTGGCATCAATAATTCTGAAAGAATCCATACCCTTTGGAGATAGATTAATTGAACCATCTTTCATGGCAGTGGCTACAAAAAAAATTTTTTGTTTAGATATAAAATCTACGTGAGCAGAATCCAGATTTTCATAACGTTTCCCCATCCAAATTAGATTTAAGTATTTACCATCGGATTATGGCACTACCCCAGGTAAACCCACTTCCAAATGCAGCCAATACTACTAGATCTCCCTCTTTTATTTTACCCTGTTCCCACGCTTCGGTAAGTGCTATAGGTATAGAAGCTGCTGTGGTATTTCCGTATTTCATAATATTATTATAAACCTGGTCATCTCTTAACTTGAACTTGCTCTGTATAAACTGAGAAATTCGCAAATTTGCCTGATGGGGAATCAGCATGTCAATATCCGTGACTTCCAGATTATTAGCCTTTAACCCTTCCATGATTACCTCACTAAAACGAACCACGGCATTTTTAAAAACAAATTGCCCGTTCATATGCGGAAAGTAAGATTCGTCATTAGGATCATTGTCTTTTAATATATCCAAGACCCATCGTTTTCCCATCCCTGGTGCAATTAAGGAAAGTTCTTCCGCGTGCGCCCCTTCTGAATGCAAATGGGTAGACAAAATTCCTTTAGAATTATCCTCCTCTCTTGTCAAAACAACTGCACCAGCACCGTCTCCGAAAATTACCGACACTCCCCTACCGCGAGTAGTCATATCAAGGCCGCCAGAATGTAATTCAGAACCTATTACCAGTACGTTCTTATACATGCCACTTTTGATATACTGATCTGCCAGGGAAATCCCATAAACAAAGCCGGAACATTGATTTCTTATATCTATGGCTCCAACAGTTTTTATATCCAGATCTCGTTGTACCTGTACTCCAGGTCCCGGAAAGTAGTAATCCGGGCTCAAGGTTGCAAATACTATAAAATCTATCTCATCCTTATCTATCCCCGCTCTTTCAATAGCTATTTTCGCCGCCTTAACGCCCATCGTGGAGGTAGTATCCTCCCCTTTTATAACATGTCGCCGTTCCTTTATACCCGTTCGCTCCTGGATCCATTCGTCATTCGTATCCATGAGCTTTGACAGATCGTCATTGGTTACTACATTATCGGGCACAAAATAACCCAGTCCAATAATTTTTGAATTGTACATTACCTAGTTTGCTTGTTAGTTAGTCTGAAAATAATTACCTGTACATTAGGAAATAGTAGTTACAAGAAAAATCATTTTCTCAATCTAAGGTAACTAAAAAATAATTGATGTTTTTAGATAGCTGCCGGAACTAGTTTAAATACTTTCGAAATGAATTTACCTCCACATTCGCCTTAAGATCGTGTAAGAGATTGAACAAGCCGAAAAAGGTTCTGTTTATATATAAAAAATGCTTAGAGCCCCTGTTTCCGTTCATTTTTCGTATATGCTCGTCCTTAGAATAACGTTCTCCCAGTGCAGCAATTTTAGACCAAAAAACCTCATCTCCAAAATCAAAGTACTCGTCATGGAATGGCGTTGTAAATAGGCCGAGCATTTCTTTAAATAAGGCTTTAAAAAAAATAATTTCTTTTTCAGAATCTGAGGGTGTAAGAATTTCCAACTCATATAATTTATCCATGAAAAAGGCATCGTTTTCTATATTCTCCTTTTTAGCAAGTTCAAAATACGGGACATAAAATTCATCCGGCACTTGCTTTATGCATCCAAAATCTATTGCAACCAATGTTTCCTGTTTACTAACCAGGAAATTTCCAGGATGAGGATCTGCATGAACTTTACGAAGTCCATGTAACTGGAACATATAGAAATCCCAAAGTGCTTGCCCCAATTTGTTTCCCAATTTTGAATTAAAACCTTGTTTTGAGAATTCACTTAGATGTTGCCCATGCATCCAATCCATGGTAAGTATGCGCTCACTGGAAAGTTCCTTATAGTATTTGGGAAATTCTAAATTTGGAATTATATGGCAAGCTTTGGTTATTTCTTCGCTGTGAATAAATTCCAGGCTATAGTCAGTTTCTTCAAGAAGTTTAAGCTCAACTTCTTTAAAGTATTTATCTGAGTCCTTTCCCTGAAGATTAAACATCCTTATTGCTATAGGTTTAACAATTGCCAAATCACTACTTATACTTTCAGCTACTCCAGGGTATTGTATTTTAACTGCCAATTCCTTTCCATCTTTTGTTGCTTTGTGCACCTGACCTATACTGGCAGCATTAATGGAGTTCCGTTCGAAGGAATCAAAGACCTCCTCAGGGAATTTATTTAAATACCTTTTAAAAGTTTTGCGCACCAGAGGCGCGGAAAGAGGGGGTACCGAAAATTGTGCTAAAGAGAACTTTTCCACATAAGCCGATGGGAGTAAATTTTTCTCCATACTAAGCATTTGTGCTACTTTAAGCGCGCTACCTTTCAGTGATTTTAGGCCATTGTAGATATCAGACGCATTCTCTTCATTCAACTCTTCTTTATCATGCTCAGGGTTTACCAGTTTTTTACCATAATACTTCATAAAATTACCCCCTACTTTAACTCCTGTCTTAACGAGTTTCCCTGCTCTTTCAATTTTCCCGGTGGGGATTTTATCAAGTGTTTTCATTTTATATTACGGTTAAGAGGATTATGAAAAATTTTCTTTATAGAGAAATTTTCCAAAATCTAATATGCTATCCAAAGGTGTATTGTCAAATACATCAAAAACTGTTTTTACAGATTTTTCAATCGCTATATCTGTTTTTTCAAAATCCGCTGAGGTATCATCCATCCAAAACTTAAGAAGAAATAGAAACTGTACCCAAGCACCTTCTGAAAACACCCCAGGACGGTGTTTTGTGATTTTAGAAATTTTCACACTATTGTCTTCCTCGATCAATTCTTTTGCAAAATTTCTGATTCCGGTTCGAAGTCCTTTAAGCTGTTCCAGATTTTTTAGTGGATTTTTGTCCTCATTCAAAGCAAAAAGCACATAGCTCCGATTAAGTTTAAGCATTTCAAAAAAAGTAAAAAAGAAAGAGAGCATCTTGTCTTTACTTGAAAATTCCTGATACTCCTTATTTTTGGATAATAAATTCATGGTATTCTCAAAGAATAAATCCCATATAGCTTTTTGAATTCCCGTTACAGATCCAAAATATTTATAAAATTCTTCTTCTTTTATTTTGTTTTCCTTACAAAATTTGAAAACAGATTTAGGAACAGTTTCATGTTCCAGCACAAAATTCATGTAAAAAGAAATAATATTTTCTTTAGAGGGCTTTTTTGCAGTGGTTTTAGCAGTCATAACCTTTACTATTTATGTTTAATTTTTTTAAATATTATATGAACGTTTTAATTATAATTTTTCAGATAATACCTGAATAAAAAAAGTGTGCTTTTCAGAAAAAGCACACTTTCAAACAACCTAACCAATTAATAAACAATCTGATTACAAAATCAAAAATCTTTTTCATAGCAATTGATGATTCGCAATCACAACACAAAAATACATAATGTTTAATTATTACACATATAAATTAAACATAAAATTTGTTAAAGTTTGGCTTTGCAAATTCCGGAAGAAGTTAAAGTGTCAGTTTGTCACCTACATACAGTATGGTACTTTTTTTGACATGTGTAAGTTGTAATTTAAAAAAACTAGTAAATATGGCTACAGGTAAGATTAATGTTTCAGTTGAAAACATTTTCCCATTAATTAAAAAATTCCTCTATAGCGATCACGAGATATTTTTACGCGAATTAATTTCAAATGCCACGGATGCGACGCTCAAATTAAAACACCTTAGCTCAATTGGCGAGGCAAAGTTAGAGTATGGAAATCCGATGATTGAGGTGAAGATAGATAAGGAGGGCAAAAAACTTCATATCATTGACCAAGGGATTGGTATGAGTGAGGAAGAAGTTAAAAAGTATATCAATGATATAGCGTTTTCCGGTGCAGAAGAATTCCTTGACAAATACAAGGATGCGGACAAAGACTCAGGCATTATCGGACATTTTGGTTTGGGCTTTTATTCTTCTTTTATGGTTGCCAATAAAGTTGAGATTATCACCAAGAGTTATACCGATGCACCAGCGGTACATTGGAGCTGTGATGGTTCTCCTAAATTCAATTTGAAAAAATCGAACAAAAAAGAGCACGGTACAGAAATAGTCTTGAGTATTGCTGATGATTCTACTGAATTTTTAGAGGAGAACAGGATAACTGATTTATTGCACAAGTACAATAAATTTATGCCTATTCCAATTAAATTTGGAACAAAGACAGAGACTCTTCCCAAACCTGAAGATGCGAAAGAAGATGATCCGGCTCCAACTAAAGAAGTTGACAACATAATAAATAATCCCAACCCTGCCTGGACTAAAAAGCCTGCAGATTTAAAAGATGAGGATTACAAGAATTTTTACAGGGAATTGTATCCAATGCAATTTGAAGAACCCTTATTCCATATTCATTTAAATGTGGATTACCCTTTTAATCTGACAGGCATACTTTATTTCCCAAAGCTAACTAATGATTTAAGTATTCAGAAGGACAGAATTCAGCTATATCAGAATCAGGTTTTTGTAACTGATAATGTTGAAGGAATAGTTCCTGAATTCCTTACGATGCTGAGAGGTGTAATTGACTCCCCGGATATTCCCCTGAACGTTTCCAGATCGTACCTCCAGGCAGATGGTGCAGTTAAGAAGATTTCCTCATATATAACAAGAAAGGTTGCAGATAAGCTTACAGCTTTATTCAAAAATAATCGTGAGGATTTTGAGAAAAAATGGAATGATATTAAAATAGTCATCGAATACGGAATGTTGTCCGAAGAAAAATTCTTTGAAAAAGCAGATAAATTTGCTTTGTATCCGACGGTTGATGGCGCTTATTTCACTTTTGAAGAGTTGAAGGAAAAAATTAAAGCCCTACAAACAGATAAAGATGACAAATTGGTAGTACTCTATGCATCAGATAAGGAGTCACAACATAGTTATATTGAAGCGGCCAAAGCTAAAGGTTTTGAAGTACTACTTCTTGACTCGCCTATTGTATCACATTTGATGCAAAAATTAGAAACTTCAAATGAGAAATTGTCTTTTGCCAGGGTAGATGCCGATCATTTAGATAATCTAATTAAAAAGGAAGATACACAAATAAGTAAATTGTCTGATGAAGAGAAGGAACGGCTTAAAACTAATATAGAAGAGGTAACTACAGATAAAGGTTATACTGTACAATTGGAAGCCATGGACAGTGAGGCTTCTCCTTTTATAATTACAGAGCCGGAGTTCATGAGACGTATGAAGGAAATGCAGCAAACCGGAGGTGGCGGAATGTTTGGCATGGGAAACATGCCTGAAATGTATAATTTAATAGTAAATATAAATCATCCACTGGTTAGTGAAATTCTTGGGACAAAGACAGCTAAAAAAAGAGATCGATTAATAAATCAGTCTTTGGATCTTGCCCGATTATCAAAAGGCCTGCTAAGGGGAGAAGAACTAACTAAGTTTATTAGCCGAAGTTACGAGATGATTAAATAGGTGATTTTCAAAAATTTGCAAGAAATTCATGTTCATTGAATGCTTCACGGGCACACATAGATTATCTATAGGATAATTTCCGGTGGCCCGTGAAGTTTTTTATTTTTAATTTTATATTATTTCATAGTATATGAATTATACCTGGCATTTTCTGCTAATGTCCTTAATGTATATCCTGGCAGGTATTATGCATTTTATAAAACCCAAAGCCTACCTCCGCATTATGCCCAGGTATCTTCCCAATCACCAACTTTTGGTAGCTTTAAGTGGAATTTCGGAAATAGTATTGGGAATAAGCCTGTTGTCTCCTGAACTTAAAGATCCCGCCATATATGGGATAATAGTTATGTTAGCTATTTTCCTTACTGTTCACTTTTATATGTTATCGGGAAAAAAAGCGTCTACAGGAATCCCCAGATGGATCCTACTTCTAAGAATCCCACTACAATTTGGACTTATGTATTGGGCGTATTCCTATTTGTATAGTTAAACGCTATTTTAAGCTCAGTATATTTTTATGAATGCTCAGTTTGCGGCATATCTATTTTCCAAATGCTTTTTCAAAAAAATAATCTGCACATAAATAAAAAATGTAAGTCCCATAAGTCCGTATACCAGGGTATTAGGCAAACGTAACTGTTTAAGAGTATCAAAAAAACCAATTTTGTATGAAGCCACCTGACCAATACTCGGCAGCCAACCAACGTTGAGGTCTAAATTTCCAAAAATTATGAAAGCAAACAGAAAAAGAGTAATAGCGGCTAAAACTAGCCAGCCTGTTTTTGAAATCAAGGGCTTATAATGAGTTACGTTGCTATTCTCTTTTTGAGCAACTATTTTTGACATAATACTTTGGGTAAAGCGATCAGAAGGTGTCTCAAGCCCTGCATTTTTTACAACTTTTTTCACAAAATCATCAAGCCGTTTATCTTTATTTTCTTCCATAACTATGTATAATTTCTTTTTCTAAATTATTTTCCAAAATTTTCGCTAAACGCTTTCTTCCTCTAAACAACCGCACTTTAATAGTATTAGGAGATATCCCCATAACTTTTGATATTTCATTCAATGACAGCGTTTCAAAATAATACAGGGTAATTAAAACTGAATCTTCACCGGGTAGTTTCTGAATGGCATGTTTTATTATTTCTGTTCTATCTTTTGCTTCCAGCGCATCTAAGGCATCATCTAGTGATGCAATATTATATTCTTCAGAAATATCTATTTTGGTTGTCTTAACCCGTCTCTTATTCTTATTTAAATAGTCCAAACTTCTGTAATAAGCAATCTTATACAACCAGGTAGAAAACTTAGAATCACCCTTAAAATCATTCAATGCATTATAAGCTTTTACAAAAGTATCCTGCGCTACTTCCTCAGCATCCTCCCGGTTTTTTACAATTTTATATGCCAGAGTATATACCATTTGCTTATATCGGTCTACCAATTCAGCATAGGCATTGTTTTCCCCTTTTATAACCTTATCAATAAGGTAGTCGTCCGGTTTTTGGCTCATTTGTTATATCAGACTTATAAAATAACCTCCTGGTTACATAAAATACTAAAAAAAATAGCCAATCCTGTAACCATTCTGGAAATTTGATCGTCATACCCAATGAACAAATTGTTTAATCATTAAAAACTAAATAAAATGGGAGGAGAAATTATTATAGTTGCGCTCGTATTCGGGGCAATTTTTGGGGTTTTTTATTTATATTTTTCGACACGAAATAAAGAACGCCTGGCGTTAATTGAAAAAGGTGCCGATGCAAGTATTTTTGTTAAAGGAAAACGCGGACATGCAGCCCCTTTCTGGAAAGTACTCATCCTTAATTTTTCATTATTATTGATAGGTGTGGGCTTGGCCATATTTATAGCCTCTGTATTTGTAAATGCAATGGGCTTGGATGAGGAAGTGGCATATCCGGGAACAATCTTCCTGATGGCCGGACTTGGACTTTTTGCGGGTTTTACACTTACAAAAAAGTTGGACAAAGAGGAATAAATAAGTTTATCCATTACCCTGGATAATAAGCCATCGCAAAGATATGTGATGGCTTTTTTATTTGCCAGACCAATAATTTGTTTTAAAGCGATACATTGTAGAACTTTAAGAGCGCAAAATGTTTTTAAATGGATACGGATGTTATTTCCTTAGTTCATGCCTTAGGGATATTTCAAGGATTAATTTTAGGAGTTATTCTTCTTTTTATTCACAGAAGGAATAAATCCACGTTTTTTCTTGGCCTATTTCTTATCGGGTTTGCTATTGAGTTTTTGCCAGTTATGCTTAAGGATTTTAAAATACTGGAAAATCATCCGGGATTACTTCTTCTGCCTATTAGTTTTTCATGGATTTTGTTTCCACTCTTTTTTCTTTATGTACAAAAGATCTCCATATTTGCGCATGAGAGAGTGACTTATAGGATACTGTATCCTGGAGCAATTTCCATTTTATTGCTATTTCTATTGTTTTTATTACCCGAATCAACAAAAGAATACCTGCGCGGGACTTATCTTTTCGAAATTTTTTTCGTTCTGGGGATTTCTTATTCCCTTTACATAGTAATTAGGATAAACAAATATGTTAATAATCATACGGAAGAAGTAAAAAACCAATTTGCCACGGTTAAGAACAAACAATTACAATGGACCAGGTTTTTTATTGTTTTTTGTTTAGTCCTTGTAGGAATACGAATCGGCACCTTATTTATCAAGGTCGCACCGATTTTTGAATTGCTGATAGCCTGTGCTAACTTAATACTTGTTTTCTCTATTGCCATTAGTGGAATTATCCAATATAATGTGTTTTCCGCGGTGCAGCATGCCAACCTGCCAGTAAAGCATTCAACATTACAGAAAGAAGATTCAAAAGAAAAAGTGTTAGATTTAATTAACAGGATAGATGAATACATAATTGATTCAGCTATTTATTCAAAACAAGACCTTACAGTCGTAGATATTTCGACAGCCCTTAGCGTACATCCGAGAGATGTTTCTATGGCAATTAATAAACATTATAATAAGAACTTCAATACTTATATTAATGAGTTCAGGATAAATAGGGCTCAGGAGCTCCTAAAAACTGATATTCTCAATAATTTAAGTATAGAAGGGCTTAGCCGTGAAGTTGGTTTTCATAGTAAGGCATCTTTTTATTCCGCTTTTAAAAAAGCAACAGGGACTACCCCTATGAATTATCACACCGAGGAATTAGAAAGTTAGAACATCTGAGGTGTTTGAAAAATTTACCAATTATTATTTGGCAGTGGCTTCTTCCCTTTTTCAGTATATAATTCTGAAATCAAAACTTCTTGAGAAA
The DNA here is from genome assembly GCF_049669105.1 of Eudoraea sp. NCBI lineage: Bacteria > Pseudomonadati > Bacteroidota > Flavobacteriia > Flavobacteriales > Flavobacteriaceae > Eudoraea > Eudoraea sp. The sequence continues at coordinate 19,340 of NZ_JBATKE010000109.1, read as the reverse complement.
TAAATTTTAAGTCTAAACCAAGGTTTTTATCAATATTTGCACCTCAAAATCAACAGCTGAATATGAATGTTTAATATTCACCCGGTTAGAGAAGTGTAACATAAGATTTTGAATTTAGGTAGTTCCCTTATAGGGCCAATGAATTGGCCCTATTTTTTTGTCTGATAATGTTACACACCTTAAAAATAAATGAGCATGAATCTACTAGAATTAAGTCCTGAGGGAAATTTTGAAAGTTGGGAAATAAGCAGATTAAAAGAGTTGAGAGCTGAGGAATTTTCAAAAGAACTAGGACAATCCCTGCTATATGAAAATGATGAATTCCGTTTGTGGGATATTACTCTCAAACATAAGGAAAGGCTTACTTTTAGAAGGGTTGTAAACGATTTTAGCTATACCTGCATTACCGACGGATTTGGGGTAATACATTTGGGTAATGGAAAAATCCAATTTGGTCAGTTTAAAAAAGGGGATGTCTGCTCGTTCAATATGAAGGAAAATGAAGAGCTTATTCTTGATGTCGAAAATACTGGCCTTGGAATCTTAAAATTTATTGTTACGGAATTAAAACTAAAATAATAATTCCTCTTAAGCAGCAAGTTGCTTCCTTTAGCTTTATATCAAAAGCACCCCTGAACTTCGGATTTAGATGAATTTCAAATATTCGGTTTGTATTTGATAACGGGGCGACATATCTTTAGAAGATGCAAGTGTTATCTACGAATATTGGGAATTTAACCAGAATTACCTGGAATGGAAAAGTGCTAAGTACAGGGATCTTTAAATACCCAACAAGCTCACCTTTAGTTTTAGAAAAAGAAACAGTGGTGAATGATTCTATTGCAGACCGCAGGGTACACGGAGGTATTCATAAGGCCTGTTATCTCTTTTCTGTTAAACATTATCCGTATTGGAAAAACCGCTATCCGAATCTTGAATGGAATTGGGGAATGTTTGGAGAGAACCTTAGCGTTACCGAAATGGATGAAACACAGATCAGAATAGGTGATATATATAAAATTGGCAGTGCATTGGTGCAGATATCACAACCCAGGGAACCTTGTTTTAAATTAGGGGTTCGGTTTGGTACTCAGCAGATTTTGAAAGAGTTCATTGAATATGGTTTCCCGGGGACTTATGTCAAAGTACTTGAAGAAGGTCAGGTCTCCTCAGGAGATAACCTAAGCCTTGTTAAACCTTCAGATAATTTATTAACAGTACATCAATTTTTTCAATTGCTTTATGCAAAGAAAAAAGATGAAAAAGTCTTAAAACTAGCAACAGAAAATCTCGCATTACCCGAATATAAAAGAGACCGTCTAAAAAAATATCTATAAAAAAAGGGGCCAAAAAGGCCCCCTATTTAATACTTAACCAAACAACATACTAATTAACTACAATGCTTTCATAGTATGTATTTTTACTATCCTTTACCACTACCGTGTAGTGATCTTCAATGGCGGTTTCAAAATTAAAAGCTTTTGTCACAATGCTTTCGTTCTCAATTACTTCACTAAACAAAGTGCGGTTATCACTATCATAGACTTTAATTTGCACGTCTTTGCCATCCAGGTTAAGTAAGTTAAGAAAGAGCATTGCTCCCTTTTTTCTAAATACCGGCTTGATATTCTCAATTCTCTTTAGAAGGGTCTTGTTGTTTTTTGAATCCAATTCTACAATTAAGCTTTTAGACGGACCTTCTGTCATCAAGCTTAGTTTAGGTTCTTTTGCCAAGCCTACTACTGAAGCAAACATAAAGGCAATCATTGCGGTAAATTTCAAATTTGTTTTCATAACATTTCGTTTTAGAGTTAATGAATAATTTACAGGACAAATTTACCACCTAAGCATGTCAGAGAATACAACCAGGTTTTCATATTTATATCCTATTTTAACCGAATATTAATCCTATTATAGATTATAGGTTAATATGCTACAGATTTTGGGTAATTTTACAACTATAGCCCGCAATGATTATTCCCCGGGTTTTGAAAGAGTACATTGAATATGATTTCCCGGGGGCCTATGTTAATGTACTGCAAAAAGGTCAGGCCTCTTCAGGAGATAACCTAAGCCTTGTTAAACCTTCAGATAATTTATTAACCTCGCATCAATTATGTCAATTGCTTTATGCAAAGAAAAAAGATGAAAAAATCTTAAGGCTGTTAATATAAAATCTTGCGCTTCAAGAATATAAATGTGAACGTCTAAAAAAATATTCGTAAAAAAAAGGGGCCAACAAGGCCCCTTTTTAAACTAAACTAAAGAACATACTAATTAACTACAATGTCTTCATAATAAGTATTTTCACCATCCTTTACTACTATAGTATAGCGGTCTTTATGAGCTGTTTCAAAATTAAAGGCCTTAGATACTATATTTTCGTTCTCAACTACTTCACTAAACAAAGTGCGGTTATCACTATCGAAAACTTTGATTTCTACATCTTTACTATCCAGATTAAGTAAATTAAGATAGAGTTTAGCGCCGATTTTCCTGAATATAGGTTTGTTATTTTCAATTCTTCTCAGAATTTTTACTTCCTCGTTCTCAACCCTTATTGTATAAGTTAAGGTCCTTAGGGAATCGTCCAATTCAAATAAATAAGAACCGTTCTCAAGTTTATCCAGGTCAAACTTCTTGGTATAAGAATTTACTGATATTTTCTCCGAAAATATAATATTCTGATTTTCATCAATTATCTTGAGAATAGTCTTGTTGTTTTTTGAATCTAATGCAACAATTAAGCTTTTGGATTGACCTTCCGTCATCAAGCTTACTTTAGGTTCTTTTGCCAAGCCTACTACTGTAATAAACATAAAGGCAATCATTGCGGTAAATTTCAAATTTGTTTTCATAACATTTCGTTTTAGAGTTAATGAATAATTTACAGGACAAACTTACCACCAAAGCATTTCAGGAAATACATCCAGGTTTTCTAATTTATATCCTATTTTAACCGCATATTAACACATTTTTAATATACAGGTTAATATTGCACATATATTGGGTAATTTTGCAACAAAAGACTAAAACGGGGTTGAGTAATTTTATCTTATCAATCATCAAAAAAAAAATGAAAAAGTACAAACCGGCTTTTGAAGCTATTGCCCCTAATTTTGGGCATTCATATACGTATCAAAAATTTGATTCCTCAAAGAATAACAAAGACAATTTGTGGCACTACCATCCTGAAATAGAATTAGTCTATGTTAACGGAGGAGCAGGAAAACGCCAGATTGGAAGTCACATTTCATGTTATACTGATGGTGATTTAATCTTAATTGGAAGTAATTTACCTCATTGTGGATTTACTGATAAGTTTACAGGGAATAAAAGTGAAATTGTTATACAAATGAAAGCGGACTTTTTGGGTAATTCTTTTTTTAATATTCCAGAAATGAGACAAACCCAGACTTTGTTCGAAATTGCAAGGGGTGGCGTTGCTTTTGGTGGTGAAACCAAAAATATAGTTGGTGAAAAACTGGAAAATCTGGAAAATGAATCAGATTTTGAACAGTTGTTATCCATTTTGTCCATATTAAATGAACTGGCAAATTCTCAGGATTTTAAGGTTTTGAATGCGGAAGGATTCTCGTTTAAAACAGATATTGAGGATAACGACCGAATAAATATCGTTTTTAATCATGTGAGAAATAATTTCAAAGAAGAAGTAACCCTTTCTGAAATTGCAGATAGGGCCGGAATGACGGTTCCTTCCTTCTGCCGATATTTCAAAAAAATAACAAACAAAACCTTTATTCAATTTGTTAATGAATATCGCCTGGTGCACGCATCAAAATTACTTGCTGAACAGCCTATGAGCATTACAGACATTTGTTTTGAAAGCGGCTTTAATAATTTTTCGCACTTTAATAAATCTTTTAAGGCATTTACCGGTCAAAACCCTTCTGAATACCGAAACAGGTTAAAAAAAGTGGTCCAATAATAGATTAAAACTTTTGAAACAATTAAAATTACATCTACCTGATAGCGATATCACATATTTCTCCAATTTCCTGGACTATGAGAATGCCAGTACCTATTTCGAATTGCTAAAATCTTCAGTACCATGGCGTCAGGATGAAATAAGAGTTTATGGTAAATTATACCATCAGCCCCGGTTAACGGCACTATATGGAAATAATAATCGATCTTATTCCTATTCAGGTATTGTTATGAATCCTCTGCCATTTAATGAAACCTTATTAGATATTAGGAAAAAAATATCAAAGTTGACACCCGTTGAATTTTCAAGCTGTCTTTTAAATCTCTATAGAGATGGAAAAGACAGTAATGGCTGGCATTCAGATGATGAAGAGGAATTAGGTAAGAATCCGGTAATAGCGTCAGTATCTCTGGGCCAGGAGCGCTATTTCCACCTAAGGCATAGGAAATTAAAGGACTTAAAACATAAAATCCTTCTTGAGCATGGAAGTCTGCTTCTAATGAGTGGCCAAACACAACATAACTGGCACCATCAAATACCCAAAACAACCAGGCCAATTGGGGAAAGAATTAACCTGACCTTTAGAGTTATCCAATAAAAAAATCGACTTATATAAGTCGATTTTTTTATACCATTTACTGCAGAGTTGAATACTATCTTTAACACTTTGGTATACTATGCTAATTTCCTCATACACAACCTTATTAGTATAACTTGCAAAATGAATTAAAAGACATAAAACATCGCTTAATTTCCTATTTATTAGGCAAATTACCATTCTAATTATCCAATTCTATATGGCTTAACTAAAAATGTCATTTAATACCTGAGCTAAACGGAGTCCACCTTTTTGTAATTGTTTTTCTACGGTGTTCCAATATTTATAACTGTAAGAATAGCCTAACTTTTCTCCTTTCCCAACTGAGGAATATATTTCATTTACCAATTCCTGTGATTCCTTCACCCATTCCAGAACTGTACCTTTTTTTATTTCCCTTATTTGTTCTTTATTTAGGACCGATAATTTTTTTGATAGTTCGGTATAACTCATACCATAATCATTAATCATATTTGAATCCCAAACCCTATGCAAGTTACTGCCTTTCCCAAACCACTGCAGTTGAATGTCATTACCTCCTTTATCTTCTGCCCGCCCTACATGCATGGGTTGATGCAAATCACCAATTAAATGAATAAGCATTTTTAAATAGAAGATTCTGTCCGGCTCAGTACTATTTTCATTTTTTAGTATTACAATACATTTTTGAATTCCGGTAACCAAATCGCCATTTGGGTTTGGTTCCACCTCTGAATAATTCTTGTCCAACGGTATATTTACATAATGCCAGGCTGAGAAATTTTTAAAGGCCCTGTCCGACTTAATTATATCAGCATAATTGGAAACTGCTGCCAGGCTTTGTCCGTGTAGTAATTTTGAAACCGCGCGTTTAGTTTTTCCGTTCAAATGCCCCATTGCTACCTCTCCAACTACCCTGTGCCCGGTTTTGGACCAGAAATTAGAATTTCCCATTACTAAATGGGCACTCAAAAGACATAACAAAACAATACTCCTCATAGCTGAATTTTTTTCAAAATTAAAGAATAGGGCATTAATCTATTGTTAAGGCATGTACTATTTTAATTAATTTATATCATCTTGCACCAATAAATCCATAAAAGTGATTTTTAAAAAGATAAACCCTCCCCTTTTGAGGTATGCTCTGATCGTAATGGTCATGATTATATCGATGACCATAATTTTTGTGCTGAGTATTTATTTTGGCGCCTGGGGAGAACTTCCAGACAAGAAATCATTAGCAGAATTTCAACACCCAAGAGCTTCAGAAGTATACACCGCAGATAGCGTTCTGATTGGAAAGTATTACCTCAATGACAGACAACCTATATCTTATGAAAATATTCCAAAGCATTTAATAAATGCACTTATAGCTATTGAAGATGAACGTTTTTATGATCATTCGGGAATAGATTACAGAAGTTTATTCCGTGTTGCCTTAAAAACGGTTTTATTGCAAAATAAAGCCTCAGGCGGTGGCAGTACCATTAGCCAGCAGTTAGCCAAAAATCTTTATCCCAGAAAAAGAACGGGAACGTTCTATTTGACCATTGATAAAATTAAAGAAATGATTGTTGCTTCCAGACTTGAAGCAATTTATAGTAAGGAAGAGGTTTTACAGCAATATTTAAACACAGTTTCTTTTGGTGACAATACTTTTGGTATAGAAAGTGCTGCCTTAAAATTCTTTGGTAAAAGCGCCCATTCACTAAATATTGAGGAAGCGGCTGTTCTTATAGGAATGCTTAAAGCCACCTACACCTATAATCCAAGAGTTTTTCCTAAAAATAGTCTCCTAAGAAGAAACCTGGTATTGAGTGCCATGGCAGACGAAGGCTTTATTAAAACAGAAGAAAAAGATAGCCTGGTATCTCTGCCGTTGATAATAAATTATAAGAATTTTGACCATAATCAGGGATTGGCTCCATATTTTAGAGAAGAAGTTCGAAAGCAAATCCTCAACTGGTGTAAAACTCAAAATAAACAGGGAAATTCTTATAATATTTATACCTCAGGGCTTAAAATATATACTACTCTCGATTATAAAATGCAGGTCTTAGCAGAAGAAGCTATGAAAACTCATATGAAAGCACTTCAAAAAAGTTTTGAGAAGAGTTATGGTAATTCTGCCCCTTGGCTCACTAATAAAGAATTAATTCTTAAAACGGTGAAGAAATCAATAGCTTATAAAAATCTTATAGAAAAGGGGTTGAATGAGGAACAAGCCCTGGATACCTTAAGACAGAAGAAATTAATGACTCTTATTTCATGGGAAGGGGAAAAAGAACTCGAAAAAAGTTCAATAGACAGCGTTAAGCATTACATGAAATTTCTAAACACCGGTTCTATTTCAATAGATCCCGGTACTGGCGCTGTAAAGACGTGGATAGGCGGAATTGATTATAAAGTTTTTAAATATGATCATATTTCTCAGAGCAGAAGACAGGTAGGGTCTACATTTAAACCCATAGTATATACTGCAGCATTGGAAAATGGAATTGCGCCATGCACTTATTTTTCTGCAGAAGAAGTTGTATATAAAAACATGGAGGGCTGGTCCCCATCCAATTCGGGGAACAAAGATGAGCCCTTTATGAATTATTCCATGAAACAGGCATTGAGTAATTCAGTAAATACTGTGGCCGTAAAAGTGTTGGAAAAAACAGGAATACCGAATGTGCTGGAACAGGCTAAAAAAATGGGAATTACGGCAGATTTACCAAGTTTACCATCATTAGCACTTGGTGCAGGTGAAATAGGTGTAGAAGAAATGGCAGGGGCATATGCCAGTTATGTAAATAACGGGAAAGCTGTTAAAACCATTTTGATAAGTAGCATACATAATTACAAAGATTCTATCCTTGATACTTTTGTGCCAACAGTTTCTTCCGTTCAAGCATTTAGTAAAGAAAACCGGCAGATTATGCTGGAATTTATGAAAGCTGCCATTAACGAAGGAACAGGAGCCCGAATACGCAATACTTACGGTTTAAAAAATGATATTGCAGGCAAGACTGGAACAACCCAGAATAATAAAGATGCCTGGTTTGTCGCCCTTACTCCCAAAATAATTCATGTTACATGGGTGGGTTTAGACAATCACGAAATTGGTTTTAAAAACACTTCGCTTGGTCAGGGGGCTAGTGCGGCATTGCCTATTTTTGCTCTTTGGATGCAAAAATTAAATAGTGATACATCCTATAATTACATAACCAGGGCAAAGTTTATTAAACCGGATGCTGCGGTTATTTCAATGCTTGATTGCGAACCTGTAAAACGAGATGGTTTCTTTAAAAGACTTTTTAAAAATCCCAAAAAGAAGAAAACCAAAAATTTTAAGCAGTAAAATTAGCATCACAGATATAAATCAAAAAAAATAAAACTTTGATACTAATTTGACAGAATATAACTGTAATTTTATGTTTTTATACCACATTAAAATATCATCAGTAATCCATAAATAACTAAACGTACTACCTGGGGAAATGTCGTTCACAATGCAACTCAGGTCGTTTACAGAAATGGAATTGTCCACAAAATAAAAAGGAAGATATTTGTATCCTATTTTCTATTAAAAACGATTTTAAAAATTGTCTAGACTTTTTATGATGTCTAATCCATATTTAAGGGTGAAAACGTTTGTTTTTTTAACCTTATTTCTTAGTTCGATAGCATTTTACGCACAAAGTAATAATGCTATTTACTACGGTCAGAATGAAACCAGGTCTTTTATTGTTAAAAAAATCAACAAGACTATTGTACCCGATGGGGTTTTAGATGAACCCATATGGGAAACAGCGAATAGCGCTAATAATTTTTGGGAATATTTTCCTTTAGATTCCATTCAGGCCAGACAACAGACAGATATTAAAATGCTTTATGATGATAAAAACCTTTATATAGGAATTACGGTATATGCTTTGGGTAAGGATTATGCCATTCAATCCTTAAAAAGAGATTATCGGGCCGGGAACAGCGATAATATTAGCTTACTTTTTGATACTTTTAGTGATGGTACAAACGCCTTTTTATTTGGTATTAACCCTTATGGGGTGCGCAGAGAAGGCCTTATTTCCGGAGGAGGCCAGGACTCCAGGAATTTTACTACAACATGGGATGTAAAGTGGAAAGGAGATTCAAAGGTTTATAACAGCTGGTATACTTCAGAAATGGTTATTCCGCTCACTTCATTTAAGTTTAAAGAAGGAGAAACAAAATGGAAGTTTAACAGTTACCGGTTTGACAGTCAATCTAACGAAACCAGTACCTGGATAAATATTCCCCAAAACCAAAGAGTATTTGGTCTAGGCTTTATGGGTGATATGGTTTTTGAGAAACCCCTGGGGAAGTCCAGAACTCCTCTAGCTCTCATCCCCTATGTAAATGGAAGTGCACTTCAGGATTTTGAGGAAGGCGATAATACGAATAAACTTTCTGTTGGTGGTGATGCAAAAGTTTCAATTGGCAATAGCATGAATCTGGATATTACCGTAAACCCGGATTTTTCTCAGGTCGAAGTAGATGATCAGGTCACAAATCTTACGCGATTTGAAATTTCACTACCGGAAAAAAGACAGTTCTTTATAGATAATAATGACCTTTTCGGGAGTTTTGGTGATTCAAGGGATGCAAATCCTTTTTTTTCCAGAAGGATAGGTATTGCACAGGATACTGCAGATAATACTATCGAAAACAGGATCATTGGTGGCGTTCGATTAAGTGGGAAATTGACTAAAGACTTCAGGTTGGGTTTTCTAAATATTCAAACCGCAGCGGATGAAGAGAACGAAATCCCTTCTAATAACAATATGATGCTGGCCCTGCAACAGAAAGTTTTTGCAAGGTCAAACATTGGTCTATTCTTTATTAACAGGCAATCTTTTAAAGATTACGATTTTGTTCTACCGGAGGATAAATACAATCGAGTTCTAGGACTGGATTACAATCTTATTTCACAGGATAATGTATGGAGTGGAAAATTCTTTTTTCAAAAGTCATTTCAACCGGAGAGTAACGGTAAAGATTTAGCCACCGGCGCGCGCCTGGAATACAACTCTAGGAATTACAAGGCTTCAGGTAAATTGGTATATGTGGGCGAAGATTTCAGATCAGATTTGGGTTTTGTAAGGCGTACGGATATTTTAAAAAGCTTTGTTCAACTTGAACGTGTGTTTTGGCCAAGTAATAGTTTTATCCAAAATCATTCTTTCCAGTTCTTTCCTATTTTTATATGGAGCCCAAGCATGGATTTTAAGAATACTGACAATGAATTCAGAGGTCAGTGGGAAGCCAGGTTAAAGGATCAGTCCAGGTTCAGCGCGGAATTCTCGAATATATATACTTTCTTAATCGATGATTTTGATCCAACAGATACAGAAGGCGCTATACCTTTACCAGGGAATCAAGGATATCACTATAACAGCGTGAAAGCTGAGTTTAACTCCGACAGTAGAAAAATATTCTCTTATTCCGTCGAACCATCTATTGGTCGTTTTTTTAATGGTGACCGTTTTTCTTTTCAGGGAGGAATGACTTTCCGTTTCCAGCCTAAAGTATTTCTTTCCATGTTCATGAGGTACGATAAAATTAAATTACCAGACCCCTACCCCAGTGCAGATATTTGGTTAATAAGTCCAAAAATTGAAGTCACCTTTAGCAAATCAATATTTTGGTCAACCTTAATTCAATATAGTAATCAACGAGACAATTTTGGCATTAATTCCAGATTGCAATGGCGTTTTGCTCCACTTTCTGATCTTTTTCTTGTTTATAATGATAATTATTTTGTGGATGGTTTTGCACCAAAGACAAGATCTATTAATCTAAAAATAACTTATTGGTTGAATATTTAGGTTCATTTTTAGTGTGATTAGCCCCACCTATTTTCATTATATTTGAAAGCTTTACACCATTAAATAGGCTTCCATGAACCATTTACCAATAACTGAGGACACCGTAATTTTTGGATTGTTATGTCTCTGTCTTGGATTTGTATTTTACACTTCTTCCATTAAAACCGGATTTTGGAAAAAATTCTATACAATTGTTCCAACTCTTTTAATGTGCTACTTACTGCCAGCAATATTAACCAGTTCGGGACTTATTACTGAAGAAAATTCAAAGCTGTATTATATTGCCAGCAGGTATTTACTGCCAGCGGCATTGGTGCTCATGACATTAAGTATTGATCTTCAAGCGATACTAAATCTCGGTTCCAAAGCACTTATTATGTTCTTAACAGGAACTGCCGGTATTATTGTAGGTGGCCCGATTGCCATTTTAATAGTTTCCATCTTTTCTCCTGAAACGGTAGGCGGAAATGATTTTGATGCGGTATGGAGAGGTTTATCTACAATTGCGGGAAGCTGGATTGGCGGTGGGGCAAACCAGGCAGCCATGCTTGAAGTTTTTGCTTATAACCCCAAAAAATTCGGGGACATGGTATTGATAGATATTGTTGTAGCTAATATTTGGATGGCCATAATCCTTCTGGGGATTGGAAAGTCTGACAGGATTGATAAGTGGTTAAAGGCTGATACATCTTCTATTGAAACCCTTAAAACAAAAGTTTCGGAATATACCGCAAAAATTACGAGGGTTACAACGCTTCATGACTATATAATTATGTTGAGTTTGGCATTTACTGCAGTTGGTATTGCTCATTTTAGCGGTTTCCATTTTTCAGAATTCTTACAAGATAATTTTGAAGTTATCCGGAATAAGCAAAAAGCCCTTTCTTCACTGGGTTCAGAATTTTTATGGATGGTTGTTTTTGCTACAACCATTGGTATAGTCCTGTCCTTCACAAAGGCTAAAAATTACGAAGGAGCCGGTGCAAGTAAAATCGGAGGATTATTTATCTATATCCTTGTGGCAACCATTGGGATGAAAATGGATTTAGGAAGCTTTTTAGACAAACCAGGTTTGATTGCAGTAGGTCTAATCTGGATTTCCATACACGCGGGGTTATTAATTCTTGTAGCTAAAATTATTAGAGCTCCTTATTTTTTCCTGGCTGTAGGTAGTCAGGCTAATGTAGGTGGAGCGGCATCTGCACCAATCGTGGCAGCAGAGTTTCACCCTTCGCTCACCTCTGTAGGTATTCTGCTAGCTGTTTTGGGTTATGTTGTAGGTACTGCCGGTGCATATATATGTGGTCTGCTAATGGAAATTGCTTCAAAAGTTTAAATTTCCAATAAACTTTAATGATATTTGCGGCAGAAATAAAATACTATGAGGAACGTAATAATTACTTTAATAAGCTTTGCCATATTAGCCTCTTGCGGAACTAAGGATACCGAAAATACGATGACCGTTACCGGTAAGGTAAAAGGATTAAAAAAAGGCACGCTTTATCTTCAGCATATACCGGATACTTCTCTTGTAGTAATAGATTCTCTGAAAATTGAAGGTGATGGTAACTTCACGTTTAAAACTGAACTGGACAGTCCTGAAATTTTTTATTTATACCTTAATAAAAAGGACAATAATGATATAAATGACAGGATTACTTTTTTTGGTGAGCCCGGTATAATTACTATTAATACAAATTGGAATACATTCGATACCAAGGCTAAAATTGAAGGTTCTGAAAGTCATAAGAAACTTGAAGAATACAGGAAAGTCATGTCCCGTTTTAACACAACAAATCTGGAAATTATGAGGGCCGTCTATGACCCTGAGACCCCTAAAGATTCCTTAACTCAAGATTCCATTCAAAAAGCAAGTGACAGGAACTTGCGCAGGGGTTATCTCTTTGCTCTAAATTTTGCTCTTAATAACAAAGAATCTCATATTGCCCCATATATAGCCTTAAAAGAAGTTCCAGACGCAAACAAAATTTACCTTGATTCTATTAATAATTCACTAAGTCCGGAAGTAGCCAATGGTAAATACGGCAGGGCCCTTCAAGAATATCTGGAAGAGGAAAAAAATAAATAATACAATAGGAAAAGACTTACGGTAATTTATTAAGTTTATCTACCAGTGCTCTGGCTTTTTCTTCCAGTTCCTTGCGTACGTTCTTTAAGTGTTCCTTTTTATTGTCCACACCTTTTATATTTACTTTTGAAATTAAATCATCAAAAGTAGCTATCGCACCATCAATAATCTCTGACCCTTCTTTAGAACCTGGTTTGTCATTGGAAGCCTCAACAATATAAACCGCTTCAATAATATCTCCTAATACGTAATTTATATCTTTTTTTAATTCTCTAATATTTGCCATCGCTCAAAATTTTGTGTAAAAGTACACTTTTTCAAATAGTAATTTCCAGAAGTTTGGCTCGTTCAGAATTCAAAAGAATTTGGCTGGTAATAGCGGGTACCAAAACGGTCTCCCCTTTTTTAATTGAGATTGATCCAAAATCGTTAGCTATTTTGACATCCCCATCAAGACACATATATATGGTAAAGGAATCCCGATCAGAAACATCGAACCTGACGTTTTTATTTAAACTGATAAAGTTGATTCTAAAATAGGGGCAGTTTACCATTGGGTTGGAAACGTTTGTATCTTGCTGATAGCTAACTTTAAAGTCGTTTTGCCTAACGTAACTAATTGCGTCAATGGACAATTCTGTATGTAATTCCCTTAGATTTCCCTGAGCATCTTTTCGATTATAGTCATACACCCTGTAAGTTTGGTCAGAAGTTTGTTGTATTTCTGCTATTAATACCCCTGCTCCTATTGCGTGTATTTTACCCGCACTTATAAAATAAGCGTCACCTTCTTTTACATTTTCATAATTTAATAAGTCTGTTAAAGTGTCATTCTTCAGACTTTCAACATAAGTTTCCTTAGAAATATCTTCTTCAAATCCAATTATTAGCTCGGAATCTTTATCGGCATCCATTATATACCACATTTCGGTTTTACCAAAAGAATTATGACGCTTTCTTGCAAGTTCATCATTAGGATGCAACTGAATGGAAAGATCTTTTTGAGCATCAATGAATTTAATCAGGATTGGGAATTCTTTTCCAAAACGTTCCAAAACACTTTTTCCAAGTATCTCTTCAGGAAATCGATTAATTAAATCTGTCAGTGTAGTTCCTTTAAAAGATCCATTGGCAACAATCGAAACATCTCCCGTTACTCCGGATAATTCCCAGCTTTCTCCAATAAGATCACTTTCCAATTCTTTACCTAATAATCTGCCTAGTTTTGTACCTCCCCAAAGACGTTCTTTAAGTATAGGATAAAATTTTAATGGATATAGATTCATTTCGAATTCAACTTCTTAAGTGCATCCAAGGCCTTTTTCATGTGTTGTGAGGCATTAACACTATTAAATACCATGAGTATCACTCCTTCCTTACTTACCACATAAGTTTCCCTGCCCGGAAGTAAATTGAACAACTTACTCTCAACTTTAAACAAAGCACGTACTTTCTTATGTTTATCGGCCAAAAGTTTGAATGGTAAGCGATATTTCGAAGCAAATTTACGATGTGTATTCTCAGAATCAGAACTGATGCCAATGACAAGCGCTCCAAGTTCGGTGAACTCCTCATAACTGTCTCTGAAAGAACATACTTCTAATGTACAACCAGGAGTGTAATCTTTTGGATAAAAGAAAATTACAAAGGGTTTCTTCCCTACTATATCATTGCTATTAAATAACTTGCCATCCTGATCAGGTAGCGCAAATTGCGGAATGAGTTGCCCAACTTTCAGACCCATGACTTAGCCATTATAAGTAACGAAATTGCGAGGTGTTTCAAAAAGAATAACTTCCAGCTCCTTGTTTGAATCTAAATGAGGCCTTAATTTATTGTAGATAAAAATAACTATATTCTCTGCAGTTGGATTTAATGTCCTAAACTCCGGGACTTCAACATTTAGATTCTTGTGGTCCAAAGCTTCTTCTATCTCAGACTTGATCAAATCTTTCAGAATTTTCATATCTATGACAAAACCGGTCTCAGGATCAATTTCCCCGGTCACACTAACTACTAATTCATAGTTATGTCCATGAAAATTGGGGTTATTGCATTTGCCAAAAACTGCATTATTCTTATTATCATCCCAATCTTTACGGTACAAGCGGTGTGCAGCATTAAAATGAGCCTTACGGCTGACTTTTACTTTCATATTACCTGATGGTTTTTAACAAGATGATCGTAAAACTTTTCAAATATTATTTTAAACCAAACTGTGTATTCATTGGGGTTGTCCGAAATATCTTGTTTAATCTTTGCTGGACTCATCCATTTCCAATCTGCCACTTCCTCCTTATTTATAACTGGTGGGTCTTCATAATATCCAATCATAACATGGTCAAGCTCGTGTTCCGTTAAACCATTGTCAAAAGGAGCTTTATAAATAAACCAGAAAAGTTCTTTTAAATCTGCTTTAAAACCCATTTCCTCCTGTAGCCGCCTTTTACCAGCTTCTAAACTAGTCTCGCCCTGACGTTGATGACTACAACAGGTATTGGTCCACAACAATGGAGAATGATATTTATGTTGCGCCCTTTGCTGTAGCATGGTCTCACCATTTTTATTCATAATAAAAACTGAAAAAGCTCTATGCAGTACTGCCTTTTCATGAGCCTCCATTTTAGGCATTAAACCAATCTCTTCATCTAGTTGATTTACGAGAATAACATTTTCCTCTTTTTTATTTCCCATCTTGCAAAAGTAGCATCTTTATGCAATATTCAGGGTTAAGAGTATCAAAAAAATTGATAAAGTTAAGTAACTATATAAGAGATAATTCTAGAAGAAGCGTGGAGACTTTAAGTTTCCTTTGACTTTAATAAATTCATATCTCAGAATTATTTCAAAGGAACCATTATTAAAAGTGGCCTGTCCCAATTCTGTAATTTCTCTGTCATAAGCTACGCCTATTAAAAATGAAGGAGACACCTGAAAACCTACCAGTGCACTAAACGCAGCATCCCATCTGTAAGCGAGCCCCATTATGAGTTTATCATTGTACATAAAATTTGCGGATAAATCTACTCCCAAAGGCGCACCCTGTACTGCTTTGAGCAACAGGGCAGGTTTAAATTTCCAAAATGCACTCATATCAAAAACATAACCTGTAATAAGATAGAAATTCATTTGTTCCTTGGCTGTTGAAAGCGAGGATTCATCAAAATGAGAAGTTTCCAAAATTCTGGGAACAGATAACCCCGCATAAAACCTATCTGTATGATAATATACTCCACCGCCTATATTGGGTGAGAACCTATTAGTAATATCCTCCTGTAATGTAGGGTCCGGTCCACCGGGGTTTGTTACATCCTGGTTTAACTCAGAAAATCTGATATCTAACAAACTTGCGCTTGCTTTTAATCCAAAACTTAAGCGAGATTCCTTAGCCAGTTGTATAGTGTACGAAAAGTCGAGATCAAAAAACGTTTCTGATGTAGGTCCTATTTGGTCGTTTACAATAGATACCCCAAGACCAACGCCTCTATATCCCAATGGTGTATGCATATTGAAAGTTTGGGTTTTTGGCGCTCCATCCAAACCTACCCATTGAGACCTATATAATCCTGCTATACTCATATGGCCCCTGGAACCGGCATATGCCGGATTAACACTCACCGTATTGTACATATACTGGGTATATTGCGCATCCTGCTGAGCATTAAGAATTCCGGTTAATAGAACAACCAGAAGACTAGATATGGTTATCAGGCTTCTTTGCAAATGACTTTTTTGTGTTAATTTCAGCATTGGTTTATCTATTAATGTATATATATCCGGATAGTGATTTCTGCATTCCATCTTCATTTTCATAATCAAGGATATAGAAATATGTGCCTACAGGAAGTTTGTTATCCACATCTACAGTTGCTCTGCCTTGAGATGTACCATCAAAGACATTACCTTGTGTATTATAGGCATTTGTAGCATAAACCTGTACGCCCCATCTATTATAAATTCGTATCGTATTATTTGGGAAATCTTCAAGCCCTCTAATGCTCAAAACATCATGAATACCATCGCCATTAGGGGTTACTACATTAAATACCTCAATATCCTCTTCGCTCGCATTAGGTTCTAAATAATCCGGAATACCGTCTGCATCCATATCATCATTAGCAAAATCTCCGTCCCCATTAGTATCCTCAGATGCAGTGGGTATAAGGTCATTGTCATCATCAGTATCCCTATAATCAGATTCGGAATCACCATCTGTGTTTGGCAACATATCAAATGGATCATCAATTTCATCGTTGACATCGTCATCTATAGCTGTATAACCCTCATAGCCGTCATCCAGGCCATCATTATCCTTATCAGAACCTATAAATACTGCTTCAGGAATCCCATTATTATCCAAATCATGCCCCTCAATACTATCCGGAACATTGTCATTGTCACTATCGGTATCAACATAATCCGGAAAACCATCACCATCTGTATCTACAGGAAGTATTCCCAATCCACCACCATTCTCATATACATCATCGAGCCCGTTATTATTGGCATCTATACCGCTAGGTGCTGTGTAGTCTGCGGTTGATTGCGCTTCTACGTTGTCCGGAATACCATCATCATCACTATCTATATCGAGATAATCTGCTATGCCGTCACTATCCGTATCTGTTGGATTTGTTGAAGGGTCATTGTCCCCGTCTAAATTTAAATCTTCAAAACTGTCCACTATACCATCGTTGTCTGTATCAAGGTCTACACCAATGGGGTTTACCAGAATGGTAACTGTTGCAGTACTGCAATTGGATAAACTATCGCAAAGGGTATAGGTAAAGGAATCCGTCCCAATAAAACCGGGACTAGGAGTATATGTGATATTATCATCCGAAGGATCTCCCGGAGTACCATTATTATTGATTACAGCTGTGCCATCAGCGGGACTCGTATTTGTGAGGGTCCCTACTGTAGGAATATCGTTGTCATTGGCTAAAATGTCTATATCAACAGCAATATCTTCTATAGTGGCTATAGAATCAGGTAATGCATCTACTATAGGCAACACATCTACAGTAACTGTTGCTGTACTACAATCTCCCGTGGTATTACAGACGGTATAATCAAATGAATCGGGGCCGTTGTAATCCGGATTTGGTGTATAGTTAACAATATCATCTGTTGGATCATTCGGAGACCCATTGTTATTAATACTAACTGAACCATTAGCAGGATTCGTAGTTGTCAAAGTTCCTATTGTAGGGAGATCGCTGTCATTGTCATAAATTGGCACAAGGATGGAAGTATCTTCATCGAGCGTAATAAAGTCGTCTACCAAAGTGGCTGCCTGTTGCAGACATACCACTGTAAAACCAGGCAGATCAATTGAATTACCTGCTTTATTTACTGTGGCTACATAACGAACGACCGAAGTTGTTGAAGTCACCACGGGCTGTAATTGATTCCCAGAAACAGCAGGGGTCCAGCTGACGGTTGCACTGCCATTAATATTTGCCGTAATATCCATAGTAACCTGGTTATCAGGAGCAGTACAATCAGTCAAAATAAAATATCCTGTCGCATTAGAACCACATAGTGTTCCGTCATAAGTAGCAAAGTAAACACCCGGAGTGCTGGTTTCATAAAAGAAATCAGTACTTAAAACCGTTGAAGTATCTGATGCTTCATACCATCTAAAATTAGTTTCATCACCACTGTTGGGTGCCTGAAGCAAAAACTGGGCATTGGATGCACTAATCCCCAGTAATGTAAAAACAATACTGAGGACTAGTAGATTATATCTGTTGTTAGTCTTCAAACTTATCAGTGGCTTTTATGTTTTTTTATTTAACAACAAACACAACGTTGATTAATGAATTATAATCGGCAGGTTGGCCTATTATTTCATAGGATAATACCCCACTGGCATTTATTGTCATTGCACCGGGATTTGTATTAAATACAGTTGGATCGGCATAGGTTACATAATAATATAAATCTGTTGCAGCATAGGTTGGAACTGCTGCAGGTGCACCGGTACTTGCCACAGTTGGAGTCCCAAATTGAGCAATATACTGTGCATATAAATCAACATTGAATGATCCGTTGGTGGAAGCATCTACCGCTATTGAAGGCGGATAAAATATCCGTGCTGCTTTGGCCGTAATAGGTGCTATATCCTGTATTACATCTTCTACTGTTGCTTCCGTATTTCCGTCTCCATCCACATCAACAGGTGCATCAGAATTTACTTCCGAAGCAAGCTGGTCGTCTGTTCCTAAACTTGTAAGGGGTACAGAAAGTGTACTGTTACTATCTGTGATTTCCAGGTTGCCTGCATTTACTGCAAAAGCTGTATTGACTTCGTTGGTTATACTTGCATCCGCATCATCTACATTTAGATTCAATGTATTTCCGTTTTCTATTTGAATATTACCAGCCGCTCCGCTGGTTGATAAAATCTGATCGTCTGTACCTAAAAGAGTAGAAAGATCCACGGTCGTAGAACTACCATTCTCAATATCTATCTGAAGACTGTTTCCTGTTAAGGTAGCTCCGGTTAGGTTCTGATCGTCCGTACCTGAATCGTTTAAGGCAGATAAATCTACCGTCTGTGAAGTACCGTCTTCAATACCTACAGTAAGTATGTTTCCGGCCAATCCTAAACTCTCTATATTCTGGTCGTCTGTACCTGAATCGTTTAAGGCGGATAAATCTACCGTCTGTGAAGTACCGTCTTCAATACCTACAGTAAGTATGTTTCCGGCCAATCCTAAATTCTCTATATTCTGGTCGTCGGTACCTGCATCATCTAAATGAGACAAGTCTACAGTCTGACTGGTACCATCCTCTATGCCTACCGTTAATACGTTAGTTGAGGTATTCACACCCAGGCTTGCAATATTCTGATCGTCCGTACCAACA
>NZ_JBATKE010000108.1:0-8505 GCF_049669105.1 Eudoraea sp. | reverse complement strand
TTTTCCATCGAAGCTTCCTCTTGCCCCATTTTTTGTAATGCCAGTGACAGTAGGAGGTTTATTTCAACAAGTTGGCAATCCAGATGGGAAGATGATGCTATATCAAGCATCGTGATTAAAATTTCTTCAGCTTTTTGCAAACATTCGGGGGTTCCTTTTGCAATAAGAACTTTTGCTTTCGTCATATGGGGGTTTTCCTGCCAGAAAAACATTCCTGCAAAACTGGGTGGCTCATTGAATGTATCAGCCCACTGGAATGCCGCTTGAATATCTCCTTGTAAAATAGCAATTCGGGATTGTGCAGATTGCACCAGGAGCAAACTTAGTGCATTGCCAATTTCTTTGGTATAATCAATTGCGGTAGCTATGAGTTCATTTGCCTCCTTACTATTTCCGTTTAGCTGGTGAATCAGGGCGAGTGAAACTTTTGAATCGAAAACAGCCATTGTGTCTATGATGTAGTACTTTTCACTAATAACCGCAAAATGGTCATAAGCCTTATCTAATTGAAACAACTGAAAATTAGCAAGGGCCTGAAGGTAGAAACTCCAATTTATAAGGAAGGTAGCACCGATCTTTTCCGTGAACATCTGCATTTGAACCGCTGTATCCAGGACGCTTCTCAATTGGCCTGATAAGAGATGTACGAAAGTGATTGAGCCCCAATAATAGCCAATATCCATGGTCGAATATTTATTCGATTTGTTTATCCGACTTTTTAAATCTATAACAATCGTATCATAATGACCTTTTCTTTGTAAAGCCATGTAGCGAAGCAATTCGATATTGCATTTTATATGATCTGGTAAATGATCACATTGGTTCATACTTTGGTCAAAAGATTGTATACTGCCTTCCGTATCACCTGTCCAGTATTGGAAATTTCCCCGGAAAAAGGATAATTCAGAAGATAGCTGTGGATCTGGTATGGTATCCTGAATCAGTATATTTACTTTTTCCAGGATGGGTGGGATTTTCTCAAGCTGAAATTCCCCAAAAGCAAGCCATGCCTTTATCAGCTCAAGGCTCGCGCTGTTCTCTTTCACAACCAACGGTAATTTATTTAGCCAGGTTTTAACTTTCCCTACATTTTTTAGAAACTCGGCATGAGCATTGATTTTTACAATTTTTGCTGCTTCTTCAACCTTTCCGGACTTTATCATATAGTCTAACGCTTCATCAATCAGTCCTTCGTCTTCAAACCACTTCGCCGCTGCATATTGAACCTCTTTAATTCTTTCAGAATTAAACCATAAGCGTAAATGTTTAAAAACCGTTCTCTGGAACAAATGATGGTAACGAAACCATTTTTTATTATCATCAAGGGGGATAAGGAAAAAATGAGAATTGATGAGTTGATTAAATAATGCCTCTGTTTTTAAAGGGTCATCATCGTCATGTTCCTTCGTCTGAAAGCAAGCTTTGACCACATCGAGGTTAAACCTCTTGAGCAATGATGTTATCATCAATAAATCCTTCATGTCATCAGACAAATCGGAAAGTATCTCTTCTATAAGAAAATCACTAAGCGTGTTCAGGTCACCTGAAAAAGCAGCCAGTTCCTTTTCTATATGCGGTTTGTTTATTGATGCCAATGAAATCAATTGCAAAGCAGTTATCCATCCTTCTGTCTTTTTTTGTAACGAAGCCGCTAAAGACCTTTCCAGCTTGATTCTGTGCAGTTTGTAAAACAACCCTATAACCTCCTCTTCGGTAAAAGTGAGTTCACCCATACGAATTTCAATCATCCTGGTATGAACCCGCAGGTTTTGAATCCGAATTGGTGGATCGCGTCTTGTCAGCATGCATAGATGAAGGTTCTCAGGTGGATACCGCAATAACTCGTCAATAAGTTGATGAATCACATCATTGCGAATCAGATGATAATCATCAAGAACAACGATATAATTCTCCTGAATCTCATCGAGTTCGTTGATAAATGAGTGAACAATTAATTTGTTGCCAGGTAATTCAGGGGCCTTGACCAGGGCTTCTGTTTTTTCTAATTTTCCAGGAAACACCTTTTGAATCGCGGTAATCATGTAAATCAAGAACGTGCGATAATCGTTTTCATCACTGCTTAATGATACCCATGCAGCAGGGTGCTTATTTTCTTCTATCCATGAACTAACAAGCATACTCTTTCCATAACCAGCAGGAGCACAAACCAAGGAAAAGGGCTTGTACATATTTTTATTGAGTTCATCAATCAGGCGAAACCTGAAAACGTGTTCAAGGCTTAATTGCGGGCGGTGTAGTTTTGTTAAGAGCATAACTCAATTTAATTGTTTTTGTTTTCAACAATTAATCAATCATTCGATTCAGAAAAACGATACAACAACGTTAATTTACTTCAATTAATCCGAACTCTCTTGCTATTTTTAATAATTCAATACGGCTATTTACATTCCATTTTTGACAAATATTGTAAATATGCTTTTTTACAGTGCCTTCAGCTACAAAAATAATTTCTGCAATCTCTTTATTACGCAAACCTTTATGTAACATAAGAATGATTTCTTTTACTTCAACTATTGGCTCTTTTTCAGCTTCCTTGGGTGCCTGATTGCAACTTTGGATTAAAAAAACAAAAAGGAATAATATGGTAAGGACAAGAATTCGGCTTGAGGTGGTGTAGAAATTTTCATGTTCATCAATGTATTCGTAGTTAGGTTTGGTTGTTTTCGACTTTAAAAACCCAAGTTAAAAAATCTATGCTATTGATAAAACATTTATTTTTCAAATAAAGAGCAAGATAAATTGGATACGATTTATTTCATGAAAATCATAGCCTTTATTGGTTAAAGGCATATGGATTTTGAATACGTAACAGGTTTTATGATGTCACAATTTTTTTCCACATGTATGTATATTTCATTAAATTCATGTTCTGTTAATGAAAATATACAATGCCCAACTATAATATAGATACAAAAAAGAATATGACTTATGACGCCATCGTCATAGGGTCCGGAATCAGTGGGGGCTGGGCAGCAAAGGAACTTTGTGAAGGTGGGTTGAAAACTTTGGTTCTCGAACGCGGGCGAATTGTCGAGCATGTCAAGGATTACCCCACTATGAATAACGATCCATGGGATCTGGAACTCTGCGGAGCCCTCGGCCCTGAGGATCTTAAAAAACACGCGATTGGGGCTCGGGCGGGATTTGTAGGCGCAAATAACGAACACTTTTATGAATGACTTTGTCTCTTTTTCAAATCTTCCTGAGAAACCAACTCTTACCGTAGATATTTTTTGGACTATTGCTAAAGATATTTTAGGTAAATAAAACTACTCACAACAAAAAATAAAGCACATTGAAAACGCTCCTTATTCGGAACGTTAAAATCAAAATTTTGAACAAAGCCTCATAAAACGAACGTATTTTAGCACTCATTGGAAAAATACTCGTCCCAAATACTTACCCCTTAACTTTGCGCATGGATCCTATTTCGATTTTATAGTGTCCAGATAGGTAAGCGTACCTGCCCGCCTCTGGCGGGAAGTAAAATTGAAATAGGGCGCATCTTGCTTGTGCAAAACTAGGTTTGTTTCCTTATTTCCCGTCCAGCTCCCGCCGAAAACCATCCAATTCTGTTTCATCCATTTCCAATTTAAAATATGCTTTGCCAAAGGTGGGTTCTACTTTGGTGATACTATCTAGAACTTTAGAAAAAAGGCGTCTGTCCTTGCTCTTGGCCCTTATAACGTCATGGTATTTTTCGAACGAAACTTTTCCCTCTTCCATATCCCATTCCTCTCTGGTCATTCTAACGTTCTTTTTGTCCACAAGCAAGGGTTGCTCTTTTTTCTTTAGTGCCGTTCCCTCGAATAGGCTTTTGAGCATATCATAGGTCGGCCTTATTTGTTCCCGCTCCATTGTTCGTAACAGTTCTTCCAAATAATCGAAGCGCCCTATCATATAGTTCTGGAACCTGATAAATGAATATCATTCTTTGAAAATGCCAATTGTTTCATCCTAATTTCACTAATACTGTTATAAGCTCTAAAAGTGCTAAGTTTAAGAGGTGGATCGCGACGAGAAATAATGACTAAATGCATATTTTGAGGAGGATATTTCAGAATCTCATTAATAAATTCATGGATCTGATCATCTTTGATAAACTGGTAGTCATCAAGAACCAGTACAAATTCATTTTCTAAGTCGTAAATTTCATTAAGCAGTGTGGTGGTTAGGATATTTAATGAAGGTAATACCCCAGCCTTTGCCATCGAGAAAAATTCCTGTTTCTTTGGAGGAAATATAGTGATTAATGCCGCACATAAATACTCAAGAAAAATAGGCAGATTATTGATCTCCCCGTCTAATGAAATCCATGCATTGACCAGTTTTTGGTCCTCTATCCATTCGCTGATGATCAAACTTTTACCATATCCGGCAGGCGCAACCACCAGGGTAAGAGGTTTAAAGCGATTTTTCTCCAGTTCTTCAATAAGGCTGGTACGCAGCAATATATCATCAGATACAGGAGGCCGATGTAACTTGGTACGTATTATATTGTCTTTAATGGCTTTTGACACAATTGAACTACGTTAATTTATTGGCTTAAAGTTAGCCATTTTTTTCTTCTTCCTCATGACCTTCATCAGTCGTGGCATGTGGATTTTGTACAATGTCTTAAACCACAGAGAGCAGCAAGTCTGTATTGCCAATTTGGTAATTTGGTAATTTGGTAATTTGGTAATTTGGTAATATGACTACTCCTATAATTACACTAATACTAAACTTTTGGGTGAATAATGGAAGTTAAATAAATTGTATTTTTGTTAAACCCTTTAACATCGTTTTTATGAGTTTTAGACTCCCATATTCCAAAATTATTTTTGAACATCTTCCTTTGCATAAAATCGCTTTTATATTCCTTTTTACTGCATCCCTGTTAGGCAATTTTGAAAATAGTTATAGCCAGGACTCTGATAATGCAGGTAGTTCTAAAGATCAGGCTCAAGTGCAGCTTGCTTCAGTACCTGGGATTTCAGAAATAATTCCTTTGGCTTCGAACATCGAAGTAAGATTACTACGCACTCAAAAAATATTGTCGGATACCATAAATAAAAATGCCCTGGTTGGTTCACTTAAAACAATCAATTCAAATTTAGACTCCCTCCAAATTACTTTAAATGAGTTGAAAACATCAGGTACACCAAGCTTAAACTCCATTAAAACATTTAACCTTGAACTTCAGGCAGTTATTCAAAATTTTAAAGAAACCAATAGCCCTTTGACAGAGGAGATTTCAAAAATTGAGGGCCAAAGAAAAATGTGGCTTAATGAGCAGGAAAACTGGTTATTATGGGAAGATTCTCTGGTAACCAAAAACACACCTGAACAAATTAAAATAACCTTTAAAAAATCAAATGCAGCTATTAATACTGCACTTGAAAGTCTGGTTCCAAAATTAGATGAATTATTAAGACTTCAGGAAAGCAGTTATAAAATTCAACCTAAAATTGAGATTCTCCAGGATGAATTTGAGAGCTTTAGTCAACAAAATAAGGAACTGGTTATTCTAGATCAATCTGACCCAATGTTTTCTTCAGAATTCAGAGATAAATTTAACCCGGAACTATGGGAAAATACAAGGAAAGGTTTGGTTGAACTTTCATACACAAACAAGTTTAGTGGAGCTGTATATTTCTGGGGTTTTCTTTTGGGAATAATCTTATTCATATCGGTTTATTTGCTTATCAAGAAAAACAATGAAGCTATCGAGAGTGATTCTGAATATAAATTCCTTGCCAATAAGGCTTTTGCTTCTGCATTATTTATCAGCATAACCACCACATTTATACTAATTAAATTTGATGCAATGCAAGCTACTGAGGAGCTGCTAATTGCCATAATTGTTGGAGTGTCTTTTTGTTATCTTTTAAAAGATGAACTTAAGTCCTGGGAGAAACAAATTGTATATTTATTGGTGCTGTTAGTATTACTTAATGACTTCTTTTTTGCTATTAATTTACCTACACCACTTATTAGAATATACATAACTATTATTTCTCTTGTCCTAATCCTGCTTTGCGTCATATGGCTTAGAAAACGCAGGATAGAAAATATTTCTAAAATCTGGACCTTTTTCCTGCTTATCGGAGCCCTTTATTTTGGCATAGTATTTTTGGCAGAAATTAGTGGCAAAGAAGTTTTGGCACTTTATTTATTTGATTCTTTTATACGCACAGCAATTCAACTAACCCTCTATGCTGTTTACTTATTCATTTTTCACGGTGCCTTAAAATGGCTTCTTGTATACAATAATTCCAAACAAAAATATTTATCTACAGAGAATATCTCCTCGAGTGTTAATCAGTTAACATGGTTTATAACCTTTCTTACAATAGCTTATTATATTCTTCCACAATTATTAGTAACCTGGGGGGGGTATAGCAATTTGCAGGAGGCAAATCGCAATTTAATGGCTTTAGGAATTAATGTTGGTGATAACAGGATAACACTACAATTGTTAATTGCCTCCATATGTGTACTCTATGGTTCATATATCGTTTCTTCACTTTTTAGTCGGTTTATGATGAATAAGACCCTGGACGAAAAGAGTTTAGATAAAGGAACCCGACTTTCCATAGCGCAGCTTGCCCATTATTTAATTATGTTCATTGGCTTTTTAACAGCCATTTCCGTTTTAGGTTTCGACCTTACCAATTTCACTATTATATTGAGTGCTTTAAGTGTTGGTATTGGTTTTGGCCTTCAGGGATTGGTCAATAACTTTGTCAGCGGACTTATCTTACTTTTTGAAAGACCTATACGGGAAGGGGATGCTATTGAGACGAATGATGTACCCTGGTCTACAGTAAAACAGATTGGACTGCGAGCTACACGATTAGTAACTTATGAACAGAGTGATCTTGTAGTGCCTAATTCTGAACTTGTTTATAAAAATGTAACTAACTGGACCTTGAATAACAGGCTAAGAAATTTAATATTACCCATAGGGGTCGCGTATGGCTCTGATATTCCTCTGGTTATGAAAACATTGATGGATGCAGGCAAAGCCAATGAATATTTGGTTAAAAATAGTGTGCCAACCGTTTTATTCAGAAGTTTTGGGGATAGTGTGCTTAATTTGGAACTTCGTGTTCTGGCCAAAGATGCCAACCGCGGGTTATCCATAACAAGTGCAATTTACCAGGATATCTATCAGAGATTCGACAAGGCAAACATTAAAATCGCTTACCCTCAAATAGATGTGCATCTTTTCAAGAAAGACCAATAAAATAATTCTACTCCAGGGTGTAATCGTAAATATTAGGAATTAATATGCCTGATTATTTTAGGGTTCCAGTTTTTTAAAACAAGAACAGTTTTTTAGCCTATATGTGCTATATTTGTAAGGAAGGTTCATCTTTTGCACTAGATCTAAACGACTCCAGAATATCTCAGAAAAAAATAGTAACAAATAAAACTTTTACCATGAAAAAATTAATTAAATCATTCTCTTTTCTTTTTATTGCCATAATGTCAACAGGCCATTTTTATGCTCAGGTGACCAGTGATTATGACAACACTGTAGATTTTACCCAGTTCAAGACAATTAAATTCTTAGGTTGGCAGGATAATAGTGACCAACTAATCAACGATCTGGATAAACAAAGAATCCTGGAAAGTTTTGGAAAAGAATTCGAAATGAGGAATCTCACCTTTGTAGAACAGGGAGGTGATTTAGCGGTAACCTTATATCTTGTAATAGATCAAAAAACAAGTACAACGGCATACACCAATTATACAGGTGGCATGGGCTATGGTGGCAGATGGGGCTATGGCTATGGTATGGGATATGGTGCAGGTATGGGTATGGGGTCAGCTACCACTACTTATTCTGAAAATGATTATCAGGTGGGTACTTTTGTCGTAAGTGTCTATGAAAGTGAATCAAAAAAATTAATTTGGCAGGGTATCTCCACCAAGACCATAAATGAAAACCCTAAAAAAAGGCAGAAAAGCATACCAAAAGGGGTAGCAAAATTAATGAAAAAGTATCCTGTGCAACCACCTAAATAGGAGTTAATGTTTCTTTCTGGCTATTTGTTTTTATAAGCTGGATAAATATAAAAATACCAATAGCAAATGCCCCATAGTTATCTCTCAGTACCATGGGGCATTTGCTTTATATTATAAATATATATTACTAAAGACTAAAAGTCAGTTTATTCAGCCATCTTCATATTCGGAGCATAAGAATACTGCGGCAGATACCAGCCTTCTGTTATTTTGGCTTCTTTTACCAGTTCCATAAGTTTAGTCCATAATAAGGCTCCGCTATCTCCTAACATTTCGGAAGTTTTTTCAAGGTTCTGATGATAATCCAGAGGAGATTTAGCCCAGGTGGTCAAAATATACATAGGGCGCTCTAACCCTATTTGACCCGCAAAGACCCTGAATCCCATATCCACATTCTTCGTTTTATACAAATGTTTATATGCGGCAAGGATCTCTTCAACTTCTTCTTCTGACCCCGGGTAGAAATGA
>NZ_JBATKE010000107.1:0-72362 GCF_049669105.1 Eudoraea sp. | reverse complement strand
GAGTGGTCGACTCAGGAATCTGTCCCTGATCTGCTTCTTCCGGGGTTCTCACATCTAGAATAAAAGCGTTATCATCCTTCTCCAGTCTATCTACCCATTCCTCTTGTAATAAATCTGCCATTTTATTTTTATTTCTTAACAAAGGTACAAACTCCTGCACTTTTCACAAACAATTATTGCTAACGCGACTTTATAGAACAACCAATAGCCCGGGTAATTTTTATGAGTATTTCCTCCCCTTTTATTAGGGCTTATACAGCATTTTGAACATATTTGGTTACCCGAGCGGCATTGAAAAAGTTATCATCAATCGTAATTTCTAAACTAATATAGATGGTAGTACTATCATCCTCATTTTTCAAACAACCTATAAATGAGAGGATACTTAAACATCGGAACAAACAAATCATGTCCATCTTACTTTATTCTATTTCAGCTAAAAATTAAATAGCCGTCTGTTTAGTCAAAATAAATTTAACAAAACTTTATCTGCACAAATGTTGACGGTAATTAATGAATATATACATTTGTATATACAAATATTGTAAGTACATGAATGTAGAGGCTGTAATAAAGACCGATAAGAAAATCCCCTTAAGAAGCAGAACTATTATTCATTTAATATTAATACATAATAAGGTATCTGAAAGTTTCTCACATGCCCTTAAACCTTTTGGAATTTCGACGCAACAATTTAATGTCCTGCGCATACTGAGAGGTCAGCAGAGTAAACCCGCCAATCTATCGACTTTAAACGAGAGAATGGTAAGCAAAATGAGTAATACCACGCGTTTGGTGGATAAATTAATGAACAAGGGCTATGTAGACAGGATAGTATGCATGTCTAACCGGCGCAAAGTTGAGATTACCATTACTAAAGAAGGATTAAAAGCGCTATCTGAAATGGACGTTGTGCTGGAAAAAACAG
The DNA here is from genome assembly GCF_049669105.1 of Eudoraea sp. Classification (NCBI taxonomy): domain Bacteria; kingdom Pseudomonadati; phylum Bacteroidota; class Flavobacteriia; order Flavobacteriales; family Flavobacteriaceae; genus Eudoraea; species Eudoraea sp. Next base: position 71,434 of record NZ_JBATKE010000107.1, on the reverse strand, counting down.
AAAAAGAAATTTTAATCAATTTTTCCGACTCAGAACTTGAACAATTAAATCATTTATTCAATAAATTTTAATAAACACATGAGCAACTACCTTGAAAGCCTCAATTGGCGATATGCAACCAAAAAATTTGATAGCCAAAAACAAATATCTGAAGAAGACTTGAATACTTTATTAGAAGCTATTCGTTTAAGTCCCTCTTCATATGGGCTCCAACCCTATCATATCTTTATAATAAAGGATATGGATTTAAGGGAAAAATTAAAAGCAGCCTCATGGGGTCAATCGCAAATCACAGATGCATCCCATTTAATAGTCTTTGCTAACAACACCAGTTTTGATACTGATCTTATTGATAACTATTTAACTAATGTTAGTGACACAAGAGACATTGAACTAAACAATTTACAACCTTATGGAGATTTTATGAAATCTAAATTAATAGATCTTCCCGATAACATAAAAGAAACCTGGACGGCAAGGCAAACTTATTTGGCCTTAGGTAACTTACTTTCAGCGGCGGCAGATTTAAAAATTGATACTTGCCCGATGGAAGGTTTTGAAGCCGAAACCTATAATGAACTATTAGGTTTAAAGGATAAAAGATTAAACACCTCCGTTGTAGCCGCAATAGGCTATAGGTCTGAAGAAGATGATACCCAGCATTATAAAAAAGTTAGACAATCAAAAGAATTATTATTCACACATATATAACACGTTAATTTAAAAACAATCATTAAAACAAAGTAAATTTAGAAAACATGAAAAAAAATGTATTAAGTCTGGCATTAGCCATAGTTTTTGGAGCAACAGCGGTTGCTAACGCCCCTTTAAATGAAGAAAAGAAAGAAGTTAAAGCTGGTGAAAGCAAGGTTACCTGGAAAGCTTATAAAGTTACAGGCTCTCATACAGGTTCTGTTAACCTTAAATCAGGAGCCCTTATGTTTGATGAAGGAAAACTGACGGGAGGAGAATTTGAAGTAGACATGACTTCTTTGATATCAACTGATCTTGAAGGGGAATATAAAGGTAAATTAGAAGGTCACCTTAAGTCTGATGATTTCTTTGGAGTTGAAAACCATCCAAATTCTACCCTGGTTTTTACAAAAGTTAAAGCTTCCGGTAAAAATTCTTACGAAGTACAGGGAGACCTTACTATTAAAGGGATTACCAAACCGGTAACTTTTGATGTATCTGTTTATGGAAGCAAGGCAACAGCTACTTTAAAAGTAGACAGAGCCCAGTACGATGTTAAGTATGGCTCAGGAAGTTTCTTTGATGACTTGGGTGATAAAACCATCTATGATGAATTTGATCTGGTAGTAGATCTTGAATTCTAAGAAATATTAATCCTTTAAAAAATCCTGAATATGATCATATTCAGGATTTTTTTTTTGCTAACATCAAAGGTTAAATGCGGTATAACTTATAGTCTTTTTAATCTAAGTTCGGGAGATTCCCGGACCCCCAATGATTCAGGAAGGTAGTGTAATCTATAATTGAGCCAGTTAAAGACTAAAAAAATAATTTCAGTAGAATTAGTTCTAAAACTTTATTTTTGAATAAAAATATAAAATGGGGTTAAAAGCATTATCTCGCTTAGCTGGCTTATTAGTTTTTGTACTTCTTCTCTTGAGTAGCTGTGATTCCGGTTTTAATTACTCCATAAAATCGACCTTAAATCCTTATAATATATCACCGTTAACCGCTCAGTTAAAAATTGAGACGGAAAAACCCTGCAACGTTACCATTAAGGTTCTGGGTAAGATTCCGGTGGAACAAACATTTAATCTTAACGCCACCAATTTAGAGGTCCCGGTAGTAGGTTTATACCCTAATACTTTAAATAATGTCATTGTTACTTTAGACTACGATGGTGGACTAGTAATAGACAGTATTAAGATAAAAACAGGGAATACCCCAAGCCATTTTCCCCGGATAACCATAAACAAGTTAAATCGAAATGAAATGGAGCCAGGCATGCATGCTTGTGATATTCATTTTGCCAACAATGGAAAATTCAATTCCGGGCCTATAATTTTTGACGACCAAGGCCAAGTGCGGTGGTATTTAGATTTAAGTTTTGCCGGTAAAATGGTTAGTCCGTTTCAACGACTTAAGGACGGAACGATTTTAATGGTTAGCAGGCATGTTATTTATGAATTTGATATGTTGGGTAAACCATTAAAAGAAACCAATATAAGTACAAATTACGGCATGCATCATGATGTACAGGAATTACCTGATGGTAACTTGCTGATATGCGTTGGTAAAAGAAATAATTTTATAAAATTAGAGAATAAAATGGTTGCCTCAGACAGCGATCATATCATAGAATTTGACAGAAAAAAATCTAAAATTGTCAGAGAATGGGATTTAACCAAACATTTGGATGTTAGTAGAAATGATTTGAACTTTTTTAGACCTCGTGATTGGCTCCACATGAATGGCCTTGCTTATAATCCGAGCGATAATTCAATAATTGTATCTGGAAAAAACCAGGGATTGATAAAAATTTCTTGGGATGATAATCTAAAATGGATTATGGCACCAAAAAGGAACTGGGGTAAATCCGGGAGAGAAGGAAAAGGTTTCGAAACAAAACCTTATTTATTAACCGCTGTTGATTCTGAAGGAAAACCATATGACAGAGCTGTTCAGGATGGGAACGAAAGTTCAGAAGAATTTGACTTTCCCTGGGGAATGCATTCCCCATCTATAATGCCCGATGGTAATCTTTTGGTATTTGATAACGGTGCCTTTAGATATTTTGAAAATAACGTTCATTATTCCCGCGCAGTGATTTATAAAATAAATGAAGAAGATAAAACTACAGAGCAGATTTGGCAATATGGCAAAGAAAGAGGGCCGAAATTTTTCTCTACCATTGTCAGTGATGCAGATTATCTTGCCAATTCAAATAATATTCTGGTTACTTCCGGCTATCTAAAACAAGGAACTAAACTCTCTGCTAAACTAGTTGAAGTAGACTATGAAACGGGTAAAGAGGTTTTTGAAGCAACACTAGATTTTAAAAGTGAACATGGTAACAAAAGTGGTTCTTGGGGCCAAACTGATATTTTATATAGATCTGAACGATTAGAATTGAGGTATTAGGGGTCAGTACTGTTATTATAATCACTTAATGCAATATTGGAATTTGGATCTATATTTCCTTTAAATTGATTTGTAATTATGAAATTCCTTTCTATATTTGACTCAATGAAATTTAGAATAGTAAATACTTGGTGGTGGAATAACTTGCGTATAACGTCGTGAGCTAAGCACCATTGTAGTATAACTATACGAAAAGGCTTGTCTATCACGACAAGCCTTTTTGATTTTTCAGAATTAGTTAGTATCAAAATCTAAATTTTTGCAGATTATGGCATATGAACTTAAAACATATTATAAAAAGATACTCGCAGATACCATAACACCGGTTAGTGTATATCTGAAAATTCGTGACAAGTTTCCCAATAGTATCCTTTTGGAGAGTAGTGATTACAGAGCAAATGATAATACCTTTTCATATATCTGTTGTAATCCTATAGCTTCTATCACGGTAAAGGATGAGCAAATTACTCAGCTATTTCCGGACAAATCCACTAGTGAGATCACAATAAACAGCGAAACTGATGTTGTGGAAATTATACATGACTTCAGCCAAAAGTTTAAGACCGAATCTAATAGTTTTAAATTCATAAATAATGGATTGTTTGGCTATATGTCGTATGATGCAGTTAGGTACTTTGAAGATATCTCTATCACAAAAAAAGAAGGTGCCCTGGATATTCCTGATATTTATTACGCTGTTTACCAAAATATAATAGCCATAAATCATTTTAAGAATGAGGCATACTTATTTGCACATTGCTATGACTCTGATAACAATATTTCTGAAATTGAACAAGTTCTAAATATCAGAAATTTCGCATCTTATAATTTCAGAAGGGAGGGTAATGCCTCATCAAACTTAAATGATGAAGAATATAAACAACAAGTATCTCTGGCTAAAAAGCATTGTAAAAGAGGTGACGTTTTTCAATTAGTTCTTTCCCGAAGGTTTTCACAAGGCTTTAAAGGAGATGAATTCAATGTTTACCGGGCCCTTCGTTCTATTAATCCTTCTCCATATCTATTTTATTTTGATTACGGAGACTTCAAAATCTTTGGCAGTTCACCGGAAGCACAATTGATTGTTAAAAGCGGAAAGGCTGAAATACATCCAATTGCGGGAACTTTTAAAAGAACCGGTAATGATGAAGAAGATGCCTTATTAGCTAAAAAACTAACAGAAGATGCAAAGGAAAATAGTGAGCATGTTATGCTTGTAGACCTCGCGCGTAACGACCTAAGCCGGCATGGGAATTTGGTAAATGTTGAAAACTATAGGGAAGTTCAATTCTTTTCTCATGTCATTCATCTTGTTTCCAAAGTTACAGGGCAGAAAAAAAAAGAAACACCGACTATGAAAGTTGTAGCAGACACTTTTCCGGCAGGTACCCTGAGCGGGGCACCCAAACATAGGGCTATGCAGCTCATTGAAAAGTATGAGACCACCAACAGAGATTACTACGGCGGGGCAATCGGATTTATGGATTTTGACGGAGATTTTAATCATGCCATTATGATCCGGACTTTCTTAAGCAAGAATCACCAACTTCATTACCAGGCAGGAGCAGGTTTAGTAGCGGTCTCTGAACCGGAAAAAGAGCTACAGGAAACTTACAATAAATTAGGAGCTCTTAACAAAGCTCTGGAAATTGCAGAAACTATCTAACAAGCACAATAAATAAGCCATGAACAAAATACTGGTAATAGATAATTACGATAGCTTTACTTATAACCTGGTGCATTATTTGGAGGATTTGGGTTGCGAAGTAGTTGTTAAACGTAATGACCAGCTAAAATTGGAAGAAGTTGATGATTTTGAGAAAATAGTGCTTTCCCCCGGTCCTGGAATCCCTGATGAAGCCGGACTTCTTAAAGAAATAATTGCTAAATATGCCCCAACTAAAAGTATATTGGGGGTTTGTTTAGGCCAGCAGGCTATAGGAGAAGTTTTTGGTGGTAAGTTGATAAATTTAGAGGAAGTTTATCATGGGGTCGCCACAAAAATAATCCTTGAAAATGGGGAGCCCTTATTTGAAGGCTTACCTAGAGAAATTGTAGTGGGCAGATATCATTCGTGGGTTGTAGATCCTCAACTTCCGGATGTTCTCGAAGCTACTTCTTTTGATGAGAATGGGCAGCTGATGTCAATAAGGCACAAAACATATGATGTATGTGCTGTTCAGTTTCATCCAGAATCTGTTCTCACGCCTCAGGGCAAGCAAATTCTTAAAAATTGGCTCAGGGAATAATTAAACCGTTGGTGATTCTTTATTAAACTTAAAACAAATGAAAACGATTCTAAATAAATTGATCAATCATGACATCCTCTCCAAGGAAGATGCAAAGCAGGTATTGGTTAATATTGCCAAAGGAACTTATAACAATAGCCAAATCGCTGCATTTCTTACAGTGTATATGATGCGTAGTATTACGATTGAAGAATTAGAGGGATTTCGAGATGCGCTATTAGAACTATGCCTGGCCATTGATCTATCCGAATACAATCCAATTGATCTTTGCGGAACAGGAGGAGATGGCAAGGATACCTTTAATATTTCAACTCTGGCTTCCTTTGTTACAGCAGGAGCTGGCATTAAGGTAACCAAACATGGTAATTATGGGGTTTCTTCTACCTGTGGGAGCAGTAATGTTATGGAATTTTTAGGTGTAAAATTCAGTAGTGATCCTGACTTTCTTAGAAAATCAATAGACGAAGCCGGGATCTGTGTACTGCATGCCCCCCTATTTCATCCCGCCATGAAAAATGTAGCACCTATAAGACGTGAACTTGCTGTCAAGACTTTTTTTAATATGCTTGGGCCAATGGTAAATCCTGCCTTCCCTAAAAATCAAATAGTTGGGGTTTTTAATTTAGAATTAGCTCGAATGTATGGGTATCTCTATCAGAATACGGATAAAAAATACACAGTTCTCCATGCTCTTGACGGATATGATGAGATTTCATTGACGGGAAGTACCAAAACTATTTCAAATAATACGGAGGCTATTTTAAATCCTTCAGATTTTGGAGTGGCCGTTGTAAAGGAAAACGAAATAAAGGGAGGTGAAAGTATTGACAAATCTGCCCAAATATTTATGAACATATTACAGGGCAGAGGCACGGAAGCGCAAAACAATGTAGTCTGTGCAAATGCCGGGGTAGCTATCGGCACAGTTTTGGATATTAGTCCAAAACAAGGTTTTGAAAAAGCAAAAGAAGCCCTCCTTAACGGAAATGGCCTGAATGCCTTAAGAAAATTACAGCAATTAAGTGCATGATGGATATATTGGATAAAATAGTAGTTGATAAGAAAAGGGAATTGCACCTTAAAAAAACTGTAATCCCTCTTATGCAATTAGAAACGTCATTACTCTTCCAAAGGGAACCCGTGTCCTTGGCCAATGTATTGCGGAATAGTAAAACAGGGATTATTGCAGAGCACAAAAGAAGATCCCCTTCTAAATCAGTGATCAATCAAAATTCAAGTGTACAGGATATCGCCAAGGGATACATGAATGCAGGGGCTTGTGGTATGTCTGTTTTAACAGATGCCAAATATTTTGGAGGGTCTCTTGAGGATTTAATAATAGCCAGAGCTGCCGTTGATTTTCCACTGTTAAGAAAGGAATTTATCATAGATGAATACCAAATCGTAGAAGCCCGGGCACATGGGGCTGATACAATTTTACTTATTGCCGCTATTTTGACAAGAAAACAAATAAAGGTTTTATCAGAATTAGCAAAAAGTTTAGGTTTGGATGTTTTACTGGAAGTTCATAATGAAGAAGAGTTAGTTAAATCAATGATGCCTAGTTTAGATATGTTAGGAGTAAATAATCGCAACTTAAAAACCTTTGAAGTAAGCTTAGAAACCAGTGCCTCTCTATCCCAACAGATCCCCGATGAATTTGTAAAAGTATCAGAAAGTGGTATTAGCTCTGTTTCGGCGATTAAAATGCTAAGAGAATTGGGTTACCAGGGTTTCTTAGTTGGTGAAAACTTTATGAAGACATCGAACCCCGGGGAGAGCGCCAGGGAATTTATAAACCAAATGGCAAGATGAAACTAAAGATCTGTGGAATGAAACATAATATTGAGGAGGTTGCAGAATTGCAGCCAGATTACCTCGGATTTATATTCTGGAAGCCTTCTATGCGTTTTTTTGATGGGTCCATACCTAAATTGCATAAGACAACTAGAAAAGTTGGAGTTTTTGTTGATGCCAATATTGATGAAATCTTAAATCGGACCAATACATTTGCTTTAAATGCCATACAATTGCATGGAAATGAATCCCCCGAGTTCTGTGCTAAGCTAAAAGAGGAATTTGACTGCCAAAATAGCAAGATCGATATTCTTAAGGTTTTTAGCATAAAAGACAGCTTTGATTTCCTACAACTTAGCCCTTATGAGAAATCATCCGATTTCTTTTTATTCGACACAAAGGGTAAGTTGCCCGGTGGCAATGGATATCAATTTAACTGGGAAGTCCTAAAGGGGTATCCATCAAAAAAACCCTATTTCCTAAGCGGGGGTATCGGTCTCGAGGAAGTTGATAATGTTTTAGAATTTCTTCAAACGGAAGAATCTAAATATTGCCATGCTATTGATGTCAATAGTAAATTTGAAATATCACCGGGCCTAAAGGATATAGATAAATTAAAAGAATTTAAGAACCGGTTGTTTGAAACCAACTCATAAAAAAATATGAATATGACTTATCATGCTGATGACAAAGGCTATTACGGACAGTTTGGTGGGGCATTTATTCCAGAAATGCTATACCCTAATACTGAAGAACTTAGACAAAACTATCTTCAGATTATGGGGGAACCATCTTTTATTGAAGAATTCCATAGACTATTAAAAGATTATGTAGGAAGGCCCACACCTCTATATTTTGCCCAACGCCTTTCGGATAAGTATAAAACAAAAATTTATCTGAAAAGGGAAGATTTATGTCATACCGGTGCCCATAAAGTCAATAATACCATTGGGCAAATTTTAATGGCCAAAAGGTTAGGCAAGACACGAATCATCGCAGAAACAGGTGCCGGACAGCATGGGGTGGCTACCGCTACAGTTTGCGCACTCATGGGAATTGAGTGTGTGGTTTATATGGGTGAAATAGATATTGCACGTCAAGCACCTAATGTGGCTAGAATGAAAATGCTGGGAGCAGAAGTAAGGCCGGCCCTATCGGGTAGCAGAACGCTCAAGGATGCTACGAATGAGGCAATACGCGACTGGATTAATAATCCGGTAAACACCCATTATATTATAGGTTCAGTTGTTGGTCCGCACCCCTATCCCGATATGGTGGCCAGATTTCAATCAGTAATTTCAGAGGAAATACAGTCTCAGTTGCTGGAAAAAGAAGGCACTCCGGACCCTGATTTTATTGTGGCTTGTGTGGGTGGTGGAAGTAATGCCGCTGGTGCCTATTACCATTATCTGGATAATGAAGATGTTGGTATCATTGCTGTCGAGGCCGCCGGAAAGGGCATTCATTCCGGAGAAAGTGCAGCAACTTCTGCTCTGGGAAAGGTTGGTATTATTCACGGTAGCAAAACACTGCTTATGCAAACTCAAGACGGTCAGATCACTGAACCATATTCTATTTCCGCCGGCCTGGATTATCCGGGCGTAGGTCCTATGCATGCACATCTGTACACCTCCGGGAGGGGTGAATTTATTTCAATTACCGATGATGAGGCAATGGCAGCAGGTTTAATGGTATCTCAATTAGAAGGCATTATACCAGCAATAGAGACATCACATGCTTTCGCCATATTTGACCACAGAAAGTTTCAAAAAGACGATATTGTTGTTATCAATCTTTCTGGAAGAGGTGATAAAGATTTACAGACCTATATAGATTATTTCAAATTATAATTGGTTTCTATAAAATGAAGAACAGAATACAAAAAAAGCTGAGTGAAGACAAAAAATTACTTTCCATATACTTCTCTGCCGGTTTTCCGAATCTGAATGATACGGTTTCTATTATTCAGGATTTGGAAAAAAACGGTGTTGATATGATAGAAATAGGCCTTCCTTTCAGTGATCCTCTGGCAGACGGGCCTACTATTCAGAAAAGTTCCACAATAGCTTTAAAGAATGGCATGGGAACAGATCTGCTGTTTAATCAATTAAAAGATATAAGAAAAACCGTTTCGATTCCCCTGATCATTATGGGGTATTTTAATCCTGTTTTACAGTACGGGGTAGAGAACTTCTGCAAAAAATGCCAGGAAATAGGTATTGATGGTCTTATCCTTCCAGATTTACCTCTGGACGTATACAAGGAAGAATATGAGACTATTTTTAAAAAATATAACTTAATCAACATTTTTCTAATTACTCCGCAAACCAGTGAATCACGAATTTCACAAATAGACGACGCTTCAGAGGGATTTATTTACATGGTAAGTTCTGCCAGTACCACCGGGGCTAAGCAGGGATTAGGAGAAGAACAGGAAGCTTACTTTGAGCGAATTGCAGCAATGAATCTTAAAAACCCGCAAATTGTTGGTTTTGGCATAAGTAATGCCCGTACATTTGAGCAAGCTACTAAGACAGCCAAGGGTGCTATCATTGGTTCTGCATTTATTAAAATGTTATCACAGCAAGGTACGGCTGGGATTTCAGAATTTATTAAACATCTTAACCCATATCCATGAATGTAATTAATAATTGGAAAATTGTATTCTTATTATGTTTAACCCTTGGAATGGCTCCTTTTTTCCCTGAGCCTCATTTATGGGGTAAATTAAAATGGGTTTTCGGAGGAAGTATTGGTATGAAACCCATGGATTGGTTTGATCTCTTTTTTCATGGATTTCCTTTTGTTCTTTTAATTCGATTACTTGTTTTAAGATTAAAGCATTTGATCAACCCATAGAATTACCTAATTTTAAATCATAATCAATTTACACTACCATATGAAAAATTTATTGACCTGTTTTTCTCTTCTTATCTTATGGATTAACAATGCACAAGACCTTGAACTAAAAGCGCAAGTCCGCCATACCATAGATGAACTACGAGAATTCGTGGCAATCCCGAACGATGCCTTGGATCATTCAGATATCAACAGAAACCTTTCATGGCTCACCAAAAAATTCAATGAAAGGGGTTTTAATTCATCCGTACTTCCTACAGAAGGGGAGTCGCTTTTTTTTGCGGCCCTCCCCATGGAAGATGACAAGCCGACAATACTTTTTTACATGCATTTCGATGGGCAGTCCGTGGAACCTTCCAAGTGGGATCAGTCAGATCCTTATAAAGTAGAGCTTAAAACAAAGGATAATGATGTTTGGAAAACACTTTCGTTTGATGATTTAAAGGAGGATGTGAATTATGATTGGCGCCTATTTGGCCGTTCAACATCAGATGACAAGGGACCAATTGTTATGTTCTTAAATACCATTGATCTATTGAAAAAAAACAACGTGCAAATTCCATTTAATGTAAAAGTAATATTAGACGGAGAAGAAGAAAAAAGTAGTGCACCCTTGCCAAAGGCCGTAAAAGAATATAGTGACCTGTTACAAGCAGATTTTCTGATCATTTCAGATGGTCCTGTCCATTCTTCGGGTAAACCAACAATTGCATATGGCACCAGAGGCATAACAACATTAACGCTAACTACCTACGGTCCAATAATGCCGCAACACAGTGGTCATTATGGTAATTATGCCCCAAATCCCGGGTTCCAATTGGCCCAGGTATTGGCCAGTATGAAAGATACCGATGGAAGAGTATTAATTGAAGGTTACTATGATGGTATTGAAATTGATGAATCGACAATGAATATACTCCAAAGTGTACCGGATGATGCTAAAACTATAAACACCCATCTTGCCATCAAACAAGCTGAAAAGGTAGGCGCATTTTATCAGGAAGCCATGCAATATCCTTCATTAAATATTCGGGGGTTATCTTCAGGATGGGTTGGTGAAAAAGCCCGAACCATAGTACCTGAAAGTGCTACTGCTGAAATAGACATTCGCCTTGTACCAGAATCTGATGGAGATCGTTTGAAAAGTCTGGTAAAGAAACATGTCGAAAATCAAGGGTATTATGTTATGACTGAAGTCCCGGATAAGAGCCAAAGAATGAAGCACGAGAAAATCATCACTATTACAGAGGGCACAGTCACAGATGCATTCAGAACGGATTTGGACAATCCTTATGGTAATTTCCTGGTGGATACCTTTAAAAATACATTCTCAGAGGATGTAGTACAAATAAGGATCATGGGAGGTACGGTTCCAATTGCGCCTTTTATTAACGAACTTAAGATTCCAGCTTTTCTTGTTCCTCTTGTGAATCCGGATAACAATCAACACAGCCCTAACGAAAATTTAAAAATTGGTCAGATTGCTTATGGTATTCAGGTGTTTTACGGAATTATGAGCAATAAAATGGAATAAAAGATTAACAGTCTCTACAAGCTAATAATCTTCATAGTGCTCTAACTTTTATTAAAAAGCAGTTCCAAACAATGGCTATGCAGAATTTCTACTTGCATTAATATTTCCGTACAATGAACGGGTAACTATTTTTTCATAAAGCGCTTTATAATCCGAATTCTCGCTGATTTGATGCAGGGCATATTGCTGAATTACCAATAACGGCAGGACAATATTTTCTCTGATCTTAATTGATTCTCTTGAAACAGCTTCGTTTTCCATAAGTATATCCGAATTGCTTATTAGCAATAACATCTGTTTTGACAACAGATATTCATCGTGCAGGATATTCCAGAAATCCCCATATTCCTTATCGTCCTTCATATAACTGGTGAGCTCAAAATAACACTTAGACAAAGACATCATACTGTTAAGCATTAAAGTTTCAAAAAAGGGCACCTCTTTGAATAACTTTTTTAATTCTCTGAGTTTACCCGCATCTTTCAGTTTTTTAATTGCCGTACCTATACCAAAATACCCGGGTACATTTTGTTTAAGTTGGCTCCATGAACCCACAAAAGATATTGCCCTTAAATCTGTAAGTTCCAATTTTGCCTTTTGACCCCTCTTTCCGGGTCTGCTGCCAATATTAGCCTTGGTATAATACTTTAGGGTACTCCTGTTTTCGAGATATGAAATAAACATTTCATGTTGCTTAAGGGCATCGTATTTCTCAAAACTAAGATCAGAAAGTTCTTCCATCAACTTTCGTGATTCCCTGGAGATCACATTTTCTTTTCCAAATAGGTTATTTGATAATCCTGCCGTTAATAACTGTTCTGAATTATGCATGAACTGCTCCTTAGTACCATACGTACTTGTTATGGTCTGTCCCTGTATGGTTAATTGTATTTCATTATTGGCTATATCCTTAGTTTGTGCGGCATAAAAGCGATGTGTTTTTCCTCCCCCCCGGGCCGGTGGTCCGCCCCTGCCGTCAAAAAATATTGCATCAATTCCATTCTTTGAACAGACTTTTGACAAAACTTCCTTGGTTTTTAAAATAGACCAATTGGCTTTTAAATAACCGCCATCTTTTGTTCCATCCGAGAATCCGAGCATCATGGTCTGCCTTCTGCCACGTTGTTCGAGATGCGAGCGGTAGTCGGGCAAATTAAATAAGTATTGCATGGTGGCTTCGGCAGTATCCATTCCGTTCATTGTCTCAAAAAGCGGAACGATATCAAAAGTAATTTTATCCTTCTCCCAACCGCACCACCTGAATAGCCCGTAAACAAAAAGAACAGAATAAATATCCTCTGAGTTACTTATAATATATCGGTTGCAACCTTCTTCACCATTTTTATTCTGAATATCCTTTAAGTGCGAGATATTTACAATAGTATCTTTTACAATTTCATCATTGAAATCCTTAGGGTCCAATTTCAAATTTTCATTGAGAAGTATGTGCGTTAATTTATCTTCAGCAAGTTCATCAAGGCTTTCATTAATATAACCATTAGTCTTAAGCACTGTTTCAATTACCTGTTTGTGTTTACTGTGGTCCTGACGAATATCCAGAGTCGCAAAATGTGTCTTGAAAATTTTTACCTTGTCAATAAGATCATCCAATTGTTTTAGGTAAAGCGAATTGTACTTGTCTATCAAAATTTCTCTTACCGTAACTAATGGCCCAATAATATCATCATAGCTTACTACTCTATTGGGGTCAAACATAGCTACATAAAGCCTGTCCCTTAAAGTATTCAGGTCAGGGCGAAGGTCTTTAAAAGTGAGTTTCTTACGAAGAATTTTGAGGTCATTATAGTAACATTTCATTAGATTAATACGGAGTTCATCTGCCACATCCTTGGTAATATCTGCCGTTACAAATGGATTCCCGTCTCTGTCACCACCAGGCCAAAATCCGAGTTTAATAATATTGTAATTGTCAAAATCATCATTCTCTATATTGCTTTTAATATATGTGAATAAATCCCCGACAGCAGCATAGTATACATTTCTAAGAATGTAAATAATGTTTTTTGCTTCATCTAATGGTGTAGGTTTCTTTGTATTTATCAAAGAAGTGAGCCCCAACTGTTGAAGAACAACATCAATATCATTAATCTTATCTTCAAGAATTAGCGATTTTAATTCTTCAATGATATCAAGTACAGCCGGAGTATAGAACTGAGTCGGATGAGCCGTTAAAACAATACGCGCACTAAAGGTTGATAATTTCTTGGCAATCTTTTCCCAGCTTTTATTTTTATCTACTAACTGAAAGTAATCTTTTATGGATAAAGAGCTTGAATGTTCATGTAATTTCGGAAATGCGGCATCTTCCACGCTATCATACAATACCACTTGTCGTTCAACATATTGAATGACACTGAACATAAAATCAATTCTTTCCTGCTCGGTATCTATATTCGCGTAGTTCTGGAAAAATAAATCCAGAATTTGTTGTGGGTTTTTGCCAGATTTCAGTCCTTTTTCACATTGATCAAACAAAAGGGGAATGAGCATCCCCACATTTTCGATACCCTGATAAGGCAAATTTAAAAACAAGCTGTTATAAACGTAGAACTTATTTTTAACCAATTTTTTAAATTCCTCTAATCTTTCCGTCTTATGCATAAATTTTCTTAACTATTCAATTGAATCTTTTTTATTGTCGTACCTAAGTATTGGTTTAAGTCTCTAAATATCCGCATTATAATATAATCTTTAAAATGGAAAAGTGGCAAATCACAAAATAATTTGTCTTTATAAAAAAACCAACATATCTCTCAATTCAAATCACGATTTGAAAAACTATCGTACCAGCTTTATATCATAGCTTTATAAGAGTAATTTTATTTCCCAGATATCTTAGATTATTCAATTTATCTGCCCGACTAGATTTTACTGTTTAAAAAAAGTACGGTATTGATCTACTCTGTAATGCAATGTTGTATACTCAGGATTCAACGCCTTTATCTTTTTATATGAAACAAAACTACCAACAGCTCTATTGGCAGAACCGGAAGGAGCTGTTAAGGATACCGTTCTGATGGTTCTTTTTAAATTCCCAGGAAGTGTAAACTTATGTACCCGCGGAATCTCTTCAGAAATTGGCTCCAATCTCAAACCATGTGCCTTGATATGCTTTCTAAAGAAATATTCCGGTCCATTTTTGCTATTTCCTCCGGTAAACAATAACCATTCTACCTTGTTGTATTTATGTAAATGGGCAATAAGGTTCCTAAGGGTAACATTCTTCATACCCAAGTCGGAGGCATCTACTTTTGTTCGTTCTGCACTTTGAACAATATCGCAGATTCCTATTTTTTGTTCAGTTAAAAAATCCTTACGTTGTTTTACGGCCTCACTGGTCGTTTCGTATTTTAAATTCAATCCAAAAATTTGATTCAAAATAGGCCATAACTGACCATCCCTGCTCCCATAACAAAAATCGACATCTCCTTCCCTCAAATCGCCAGTCGTAAATCTAGGAGGTGGCAGGGTCCCCACTATGAGTTTTGTGGCATCATCAAATAAAAAAGGTTGATAAGGATGGGTATGTAAAAACAATTTGAATTTTAATTATCGCTGATTTCTATATAATCTTCCAAAGTTATAAAGATAGTATTTTGCAAAAAGGGAAAACGGTAGATTGTTTTATAGTGCTAATTTTTGTACTTTAAGTGAAATATATAATACTTATGGGTAAAGGGGATATAAAAACCAAAAGAGGAAAAATTTCCAATAAATCATACGGAGCCCGAAGACCGAAAAAGTCAAAGGCAAAAGTCGTGGTTGTAAAGAAAAAAAAGACTAAAGGCAAAACCTAGTCAACAACAAACTGCAGACCAACTTCTCCTTCTTCATTTATACTTAATTTATAGGTATAAAACCCAATGGGAAGTTCCGTTTCACCAACAAAATCAATTGGCTGTAGGACATAGATGTCCTCTCCGGATTTGATTTCAACAAAGGCGTATTGATAAGCCAACTCATATACCAAATAATTTGAATAATCGCCGGGGGCTACATTTGTATATATTTCCTCATTAGTGCCTACCTGTACCTCATCAAAATTGATATTACTATCATTCTTGATGCGGATATTAACAGTATCTACATTATCATCCCTGTCAGTGCAGCTAAATGTAAACACTAAAAAGGCGAGTAATACAAAACCAAAATTTTTCATTGCAAGTTGTTTATCGATAAAACTTCATATTATAAACGTTTGCTTCAGAAAAATATTCTATCGAATAAAAACAGGTTGGTTTTCTTTTAAAGTGTGTTCTTTACTGTAGATATATTCGTCCAGATTAAATCCCTTTATGTCTTCAAGAGTTTTTGCATCCGTGTCCAGTATATAACGTACCATGGAACCCCGGGCTTTTTTAGCGAAGAAACTAATTACTTTGAGCTTATCGTTTTTCCAATCCTTGAATACAGGAGTTATTACATTGGTTTTTAATTTTTTTTCATCCACAGCGCCAAAATACTCATTACTGGCGAGATTAATAAAAAGCTCTCCATCTTCCAATTCATCGTTTAAAAAGTCAGTCACACTCTGTTTCCAAAAGTCATAAAGATTCTTTTTTCGACCAATTTTTAATTGTGTTCCCATCTCTAAACGATAGGGCTGAATAAGGTCAAGAGGTTTTAAAACGCCATATAAACCCGAAAGGATTCGAAGTGTGTCCTGCAACTTTTCTAAGTTATTCTCAGAAATACTGTATGCATCTAATCCCTGATAAACATCACCATTGAAAGCATATATGGCAGGGCGGGCATTTTCCGGGGTGAAAGGCAGCGAAAACTTTTGGTTGCGTTCCCAGTTTAATTCAGCCAGGTCATTTGAAATACTCATTAATTTGGAAAGGGACTTGGGGTTTTTCTTGGCCAATACCTTTATTAATTTTTCCGACTGCTCCAGAAACGCTGGTTGTGTATATTTTACCGTGGGTATTGGACGTTCAAAATCTAGCGACTTGGCAGGAGAAAGCACAATCTTCATATTTCAAAATTTTAAGATAAAAGTAAAGAGGATTTTTGGGAATTCCTTAAAAAGTATGAAAGGACTTATCAATACCCCTATCAACGAAATTTATTGCTATTGAGAATGCCGCGAATAATGCCTCCACTTCTCAATGCAATTGGCCATGTCATCAGGCAATTCACTATCAAAGCGCATCATTTTTCCACTTACCGGATGTACAAATCCAAGGGTCTTGGCATGCAAAGCCTGTCTTGGCAGGATTTTAAAAGCATTTTCTACAAACTGTTTGTATTTGGTAAAGGTAGTTCCCTTTAATATTTTATTCCCCCCATAGCGTTCATCATTAAAAATAGTATGCCCTATATATTTCATGTGTACCCGAATCTGGTGTGTCCTTCCGGTCTCCAGTTTACATGAAACCAGAGTTACATATCCCAAACGTTCTAAAACTTTAAAATGTGTAATTGCATCTTTTCCTTTATCACCCTCAGGAAAAACTTGCATTTGAAGTCGGTTTTTTGGATTACGGTCAATATGTCCTTTGATGGTGCCTTCGTCTGCTTCTATATTCCCCCAAACCAGTGCGATATATTCTCTCTCGCTGGTTTTATCAAAAAATTGTTTTGCCAAATGAGTCATGGCCATATCTGTTTTGGCAATTACCAATAATCCGGAAGTATCTTTATCGATACGATGAACCAGACCCGGCCTTTCGTCAGAATTTACAGGTAAGCTTTTTATGTGATGTAATAAGGCATTAATTAAGGTGCCGGAATAATTACCATGCCCCGGATGCACTACCATTCCGGCAGGTTTGTTTACAACCAGAAGACATTCATCTTCATAGACAATATTCAAAGGGATATCTTCGGGAGTTAACAAAAACTCATAAGGCGGGTGTTCAAAAAACACTTTAACCTCATCCCCTGCTTTTACTTTGTAATTTTGTTTTACAACAGATTCATTAACCCATATATGGCCTTCCTTTGCAGCTAATTGAATTTTATTCCGAGTTGCATTTTCTATAAAATTCATTAAAAACTTATCTACCCGTAAGGGTTCCTGCCCTTTGGAAGCAACAAAATTATAATGCTCATAAAGATCATCCTCTTCAGGATCTGAAGTATTGTTAAGTGCCATTTCCTATTCCGAATCGGCTTTGACTTTCGCCTGGCCAGTTATTGTTCCGTTTCCGCAGACCAGTTCAATTTTTGAAGTTTTTTGTATTTTGTCACCAGGATTGATAGTCTTACCCTTAAATCTAATATAGTATACCATATCCTTTCCCAACTCATCAATATAAGTGACACGCTCAACATCTAATCCAACAGCCCGGAGCATTGACCCTGCATTACGCTGAGTAACCTGAATAATATTTGGTACCGTTACTTTTTTATAACCGGAAGGATTAACAGTAATATATATTTTTCTATTTTCTTTTACCTTATTCCCTGCAGGGGGATCCTGTTCAATTATAGAAAACCTGGGATATTCGGGATTAAAATTGGCTGAATCCAATACTTCATATCGTAAATTGGCATCCTCAATTATATCTCTCATTTCCATTACAGATAACTTTGATAAATCCGGAACCTCAACAAATTCTCCATGGTTAGTTGATTTTTTTAACCATTGCAGGGCAAATACGCATAAAACAACTATTACAATAAAAGCAAGCCCTATATTGAACAGAAAAACTTTACTTCTAAGAAAATTCCAAAAATTCTTCATTGCTTTTTTTATATGTGATACAAATATAGGAAACCCTATCATTTTTTATTTACGTTAAAATCGTGATATTTGTCTAAACAGCTTAAGAGTTTATATATAAAACATTAAATGAAAAAGAATATTGCCATTATTATGGGGGGCTATTCCAGTGAGTATAAGATCTCAATTAAGAGTGGTAATGTGGTTTTTAAATATTTAGACAAGCAGAAATTTAATGCCTATCGTATCTTAATTTCCAAAGAAAAATGGGTTTGCCTGGATGAAAACGAAGATGAAACAATCGTAAACAGGCATGATTTTTCTGTGAAAATTCAGAATCAACTTGTCCTTTTTGATTGCGTATTTAACGCAATTCATGGTACTCCTGGCGAAGATGGATTAATGCAGGCCTATTTCGCCCTTTTAGGAATTCCTCAAACTTCATGTAGTCATTATCAGGCAGCCCTGACATTTAATAAAAGAGATTTACTAAGTACACTTAAACCTTATGGTATTAAAGCAGCAACTTCTTATTATCTGAATTTGGGTGACGCTATTGATCATTTCGCCATTGTAGAGAAAGTTGGCCTTCCCTGTTTTGTAAAGGCAAATAAAGCAGGAAGCAGTTTTGGAATCTCCAAAGTATATAAGAAAGAAGATTTACCAGCAGCAATTGACAAGGCATTTCTTGAGGATGATGAGATTATTATTGAATCTTTTCTCAACGGTACTGAAGTATCTGTTGGGGTCTTAACCTTTAAAGGTAAAACTATGGTTTTGCCTTTGACTGAAATTATAACAGATAATGATTTTTTTGATTATGAAGCAAAATACGAAGGAAAATCAGAGGAAATCACCCCTGCCCGTTTAACAAAAACTCAGGAAGAAAATATAAGATATCAGGCCAAAAAAGCGTATGAAGTTTTAAAAATGAAAGGTTTTTCCAGAAGCGAATTTATTTTTATTGGCAACGAGCCTTACATGTTAGAGATGAATACAACTCCCGGCTTAACAGAAGAGAGTATCTTACCTCAACAGGCTCAAATAGCAGGTATAAGTTTACCGGAACTTTTTGAAAACGCCATAAATGAAGCATTGAAGTAAATTGAGTACATTTAACATGTAAACCAAGAAACCTAATGAAGCGTGCTATTTTTCCAGGTTCTTTTGACCCGATTACCCTGGGTCATTCTGATATTATTGAAAGGGGAATATGCCTATTCGATGAACTAATAATAGCTATTGGAATAAATGCTGAAAAAAAATATATGTTCTCTCTGGAAGAACGGATGTCCTTTATTTCAGAAGCTTTTAAAGACGAACCAAAGATCAAAATTATGACCTATGAAGGCCTGACAATAGATTTTTGTAAGAAAGTAAATGCAGCATATATTCTTCGCGGTCTGCGAAACCCGGCAGATTTTGAGTTTGAAAAGGCAATAGCTCATACTAATAGAAAGCTTTCAGACATTGAGACAGTTTTTTTGCTTACCGCTTCCGGCAAATCCTTTATCAGCTCATCTATTGTAAGAGATGTAATTAGAAATGGAGGAGATTATAGTGTTTTAGTGCCAAGTACCGTTAAATTATCATGATTTTCATCGATTAGCGCCCCCTGTTTATTTTGCTGCGGGCTTTTTCTTTTTTTTTATTTAATGCATCTGATTTCCTAAAATATTCTATTTTAGTAGGATATTACTTACTTTTAATGTTATTTTATCGTGTACTCCATGTAAAATTGAAGTCACACAACGAGTTTGGACTAGTTCACAACAATCATTGACAATTGATGGAAAATCGGATTACTTTAGTAAGAAATTACGGTAGTATGTTGCGTGAAACCCAAACATCTTCTAATGATTACCTTATAAAACAGTTACCAGTTTCAACGGTATTTGTGAATAAAAAATTCAAAATAATCCATACTTCAGATAAATGGATTACTTACTTTGATTTTACAAACAGGGATGTAATCGGCTTGTCGCTATTTGAACTCTTTGAGGATATCAGCAAATCCTGGAAAAAAGATCTCAATAATGTAATTAAAGGCAAAGCCATGCTTTCTGGCGTAGAAAATTTTTATGATGCTCAAAAAAATGAAAAATGGTTTGAGTATGTAAATGTTCCCTGGTATGATGAGAAGGAAAATATTATTGGCGTCATTATCCAGACAAAGGATATTTCTGATACAATTTTTGATGATATTAAACTGGAAAAGCTTGAAATTTTACTTAGAGATAAATCCGAAATTTCAAAAATTGGAAGTTGGGAGTATGATGCAGTCCAGGACAAATTATCCTGGTGTAATATAACCAAAAGAATTCATGAAGTATCTGAAGATTTTGTGCCAGATATTGAAAGTGGTATAAAATTTTATAAGGAAGGTTATAGCAGGAATACAATAGCCATGGCAGTTGATAAAGCTATAACAAAAGGGATAGCCTGGAATGAAACCTTACAATTGATCACAGCAAAAGGAAAAGAAATCTCCGTTATAGCGGCTGGAAAACCTGTTTTTAAAGATGATAAGTTTTTGGGAGTTATAGGTACGTTCAAAGATATTACGGATGAAGTATTGAAAAAGGTAAAAACAGAAGAACAAGAGCGTATTTTCAGTAGTATTTTTAATTCTTCTTATCAGTTTACTGGTATTTTAGATACCGAAGGTACTTTCCTGGAGGTTAACGACACTGCTTTACAATTTTCAGACCTTAGGCAAGAGGATATAATTAATAAAAAGTTTTGGGACGCTTACTGGTGGCCAATTCCGGATATGGTAAAAGAAGGGTTAAAGCAGGTGATAGCTGCTGCTGCCCAAGGAGAGTTTATGCGGAGTGAGATAGTAGTTCTGGATAAAAATAAACAACCTGTCCCTGTAGATTTCAGTTTAAAACCCATTTACAACGAAAATGATAAAGTAGTATCTCTTTTAGCCGAGGGTCGTATGATTAAAGAAATGGTTGAAGCCCGACAGAAGTTGAAAATAAGTGAACAGAAATTTAGGTCCTTATATGAATTGTCTCCAATTGCCTATATACTTAGCGATTTTGAAACCGGAGAGATACTGGATTTTAACAATACCTTTGAAACGGCTACAGGCTATTGTAAAGAAGACATGACTAGTTTAAGGTACGCGGATATTATACCAGATTCGTCCAAGCATAAATTAACCAATTTCTTAAAGGAAGTTGATTCAATAGGTGCCTATGGTCCTTTTGAACATATGTTTGTTAAAAAGGATGGAATGAGTTATCCTGTTTTAATAAGTGGATCATTAGTGGGAAATAAAAAGGGGAGAAAATTACTTTGGTCTACTGCGCAGGACATCTCCGAAGTAAAGAAAAAAGAAAAACAAATTAGAGAAGAACAAAAACTTTTGAAGACATTAATAGATAATTTACCCCTTAATGTTTATATAAAAGATCTGGAATCCAGGAAAATTTTAGTTAATAAATCAGAATTAATTTATTGTGGGTTTAAGGAAGAATCAGAAGTTTTAGGTAAAAGTGATTATGAGTTTTACGATGAAAAATCCGCCTTAATTTCCAGAGAAGAAGATCTAAGGGTTATCAATAGTATGATTCCAATTTTGAGAAAAGAAACAATAAGTGTAAAGAAGGATGGAAGTATAACTAAATTTATGACTTCAAAAATTCCACTTATTGGCCCTGATGGTAAAGCTAGCGGTCTGATAGGTATAAGCATGGATATTTCTGATCTTAAACAGAAGGAGCAGGAACTTAGAGACCTCATAAATGTTACTTCTATTCAAAACAAACAATTAATCAATTTTGCTCATATTGTATCGCATAATTTAAGATCTCATACAGCAAATTTTTCTATGTTACTGGAGTTTCTGGTTGATGAAGAAGATGCGAATGAACAGGAGAATATAGTAAAAATGCTTACTGAGGCATCCGATAACTTATTGGAAACCCTGGACAATCTAAATGAAGTTGTGGCCATTAGTACCAATATAAATCTAGATAAAAAACCGGTTAATTTAAATAAGAAAATTGCAGCTGCGGAGAAAAATTTAGCGGCATTTCTTAAAAAGAACAAGGCAAAAATCATCAATGAAATACCCGATGAGACTTATATTAAAGTAATACCCGCTTATATTGACAGCATAATTATGAACTTCATAACCAATGCTGTAAAGTATAAGGACGATAGCCGCGATCCGGTCATTAAATTAACGGTATCTGAAAATGAAAAATATACTATTTTAAGTATAGAAGATAACGGACTTGGTATTGATTTGAATAAATATGGCGAAAAATTATTTGGAATGTATAAAACTTTCCATGATAATTCAGATGCTCGGGGCATTGGGTTATATATTACCAAAAATCAAGTTGAGGCCATGAATGGGAAGATTATGGCTTGCAGTGAAGTGGGTAAGGGAACGACGTTTAACATATATTTTAATGATAAAGCTTAAATCAATTGCTATAATAGATGATGATCCAATAACCGTATTCGGCATAAAAAAGATGCTTAGTGCCTTAAATGTAAGCGAGAACATAAATAGTTATGTAAATGGGAAAGAGGCAATTGATGATTTTAAAAGAATTATTCAAAATAAAGAAGAAGTCCCTGAGGTTATATTTTTGGATATAAATATGCCTATAATGGATGGATGGCAATTTCTTGAGGAATTTATAACACTGCCCATTACACATAAAATAAGAATCAATATTTTAACTTCGTCTATAGATCCCGCCGATAGGGAAAACTGGAAATTCTATATGACCAGGACGCACCACATCATAGATTACAAAAACAAACCCATACAAAAGAAGGAAATTGAAGAGATTACGAAGGCGGCTTAAATTATAAGCCGGAATTTTGTTTAATTTTGATAAGGTATTTATCAGAATTTATATTTCCAAATTTCATGAAGCGCTTCTTGGTACTTCTTTTATTTTAGAAACTATCGAACTTGCCGTAGTAGATTCCTTTTTTTTGGAGGTTTTTTTTATCCTATTTTACAGCAAAAGAAGGATTCTCGCACTTTGTATTCGAAGATCTTGCCATAGAAATAATAAAAAATAATGATCATCTACGCGAAAGTTTTGAATTAAAAAAAGAGACGGATGAAGCCTCACATTTGCGATATCCTGTATATCCATGCCCTAAGGATACATTTAAACCAGTAAAACAAAACTAATCTGCAAATAGTGATCTTATATTGGTGTAAGAATTTTCCAGGGCCTTATGAATTTTCTGTGGTCCTTTCCATTTTACTTTTTCTATACCCTCATTTTTTTGACCAACTAACTTTCCCTTGTAAGCCGTTTGCATAGCGTACCAATGCACTTCCTTCAGCTTGTAGATGCCATTTTTTTTAAAAATATGGTACGTTGTCCGCAGAAAGTTTTCAATCTTTAACCCTTTAACCCCTGTTTCTTCCTCAACTTCTCTGAGTGCACATTCTTCAATAGATTCCCCTTTTTCAAGTTTTCCTTTGGGCAGGTCCCATTTGTCATTCCTGTATATAAAAAGAACTTTACCCTTTTTATTGGTCACCACACCACCTCCGGCAATTTCCATTGGAATTTTTTTTGTAAACTTTTTTAAAATTTCCTCGTGGTTGGGATGATAGATAAATGCTCTGTCCATCTTTTTTTTTGCCAACGCATCTATGGCGTCATTAATGGCTTCCCCATTCAGCATAAAGTATTGACCATTTACGGTATCAGATAGTTTGTTTGTTAAAATCAAAGGGGCATCTTTAACAAAAACTTTATACATTTGTGAAATGGTTTTAGATAAGAACACTGCGTCAAAAACAGCCGAGCTCCTACTGCAAATTAATGCAATTAAGTTGAAACCAGAAAATCCTTTTACATGGGCCTCCGGATGGAAATCTCCAATTTATTGTGACAACAGGATAATCCTGTCTTTTCCTGACATCAGAAATTACATAAGAGAACAAATTGCAAAACAACTTGTCGACTTATATGGGAAACCAGATATAATTGCCGGTGTGGCTACGGGTGCAATTGGTATTGGGATGCTTGTTGCAGACTATCTGGGGTTGCCTTTTATTTATGTAAGACCGGAAGCCAAGTCACATGGGAGACAAAATCAAATTGAAGGGCAGTTGTCAGCTAATCAGACTGTTGTAGTTATTGAAGATCTCATAAGCACTGGTAAAAGTAGCCTAAATGCAGTAGAAGCTTTAAAACAAAATGGGGCCGTCGTAAAAGGTATGTTAGCAATTTTTACATACGGTTTTAGTATCTCCGAAGAGAATTTTAGAGATAAAGAGATAGAACTTCATACGCTTAGTAATTATCAATACCTTATAGAGCAAGCTTCTTCCAGCAAACATATTAAGGAGGACCAATTAAAAACACTAATTGAATGGAGAAATAATCCTTCAACCTGGAAATCATGAAATCATGGAAATACAAACTGAAAAGAAAGCCGTCTCAAAAAACATAAAGGATGTATATGAATTTGTTATAGATCTTAAAAATTTTGAGCAATTAATGCCCGATAGCATTGATAAATTTGAAGTTATAGACAAAGACACTTTCTTATTTGCTCTTAAAGGGATGCCGCAAATAGTACTCAAAAGAAAAAATCAACAACCTTTTAACCAACTGGTATTAGGAGCTGCCAGTGAAAAGTTACCTTTTACACTTACCATCGATATCGATTCTAATAACGATAGTGAAACAGAAGTTGGGTTGAGTTTTGAAGGAGAGTTTAATTCAATGATGGCTATGATGATAAAAACCCCTATTACTAATTTTATGAATGCCTTATCAGATAATTTGAGTAAAATTTAATATTCATTTACATAGTCTATCCAATACGTTTTAGTGCAACAGCTCCAATTCCTTAAAGGCATATTCCTTTAAAATAGAATCTTCCAATTCCACTACTAAATTACCTCCTTTAGAGATTCCACGTATATAGCCTGTAAACATCTTGGAATCCCGGTCCTTGAAAGTAGACGGTTTGTCCATCCTGAAGAGTAACTTTTCATACTGCTTGCGCATAGCAGGAACTTTTCCAGATTCAAAATCATTAAAAAGTATTTTAAGATTAAGTACTAAGGATGTGAGCACTTCATCAAGATTAAACGTCTTACCCTTAATTTTTTTTAACGATGATGCTTTTTTTAAATTTCCGAATTCTAGTTGATTGACATTCAATCCAAATCCAATTATAGAAGACTGAATTCTATTATTCTTTAAATTATTTTCTATTAGAATACCACATATCTTAAAATTACCTGACAGAATGTCGTTAGGCCATTTAACTCGTAAATTTGGTATAAATAAGTTTTTAAGTGTATTGTAAACCGCTAATGAAGTAATTATATTTAACAAAAATTGTTCTTGAATCTGGTAGTTTTTAAAATACTTTAAAACGCTAAAAGTTAGGTTTTTACCTGCTTCGGATTCCCATTGAGTCCCCATTTGCCCACGACCATTCAACTGCTGATTCGCAGTAACAATTGTAAAATCTTCCAGCTTCTTTGAATGCATTAACTTTTTCAGGTAGGTGTTTGTCGAATCCGTGGCATCAAGTTTGATCCTTTCCATATAGGCGTGTTCGTTTTTGATCTACAATGTTATGTTAAAAACAATAGCTAAGAAAACAAAAAAACAATAACTTTGTACAAATTAAAATTATTGAATGCAGAAAAGGAAAGCGAGTGCAGATGAGTTAATTACCTTAATCTTAGATGGAATAGAAGAAGTTAAAGGACTCGAGATAAATGTACTTGACCTAAGGGAAATAGAGAATACTGTTTGTGACTACTTTATAATTTGTAATGGCACTTCTAATACGCATGTTAATGCGATAGTAAATTCAATCCAAAAAACAGTAAGTAAGGCATTAAAAGACAAACCATGGCATGTTGAAGGATCTGAAAATGCAGAATGGGTATTGTTAGACTATGTAAACGTAGTTGTTCATGTATTTCAAAAACATATACGAGAATTTTATGACGTGGAGGGGCTTTGGGGAGACGCTAAAGTCACAATGGTAGAAAGTAGTTTTAATCAGTAAAAAAAGACAATGGCAAAAGACAATAATACCCCACAAAAGAAACCTAAATTCAGCTCTTGGTGGATTTATGGCTTGATTGCAATATTCTTAATTGGTTTCCAATTCTTTAGCAGCGACAATCTGGCCTCAACAAAGAAAACAACTACTTCTGAGCTACAGGAATACCTTAGAAATGGAGATATCACCAAGATATTGATTATCACCAACACCAATCAGGCTAAAGTTTTCCTGTCTGATGAAGCACTTTCCAAGGATGTACATAAAGATGTATCTGAAAAGCCTTTGTTTCCTTCAACGGGCTCTATACCCCAATATGTATTGGATTATGGGGATTTGCAAATTTTTCAGAATGAAATAACCGAAATAAAAAAGGAGAATAACTTAGATACCATAGTAGAATTTGATAAAGAGTCTAATGTCTTTATGGAGTTGTTGTTATCTATTCTGCCATTTGTACTGATTATTGGTATATGGATTTATCTTATGCGCAGAATGTCGGGAGGTGCCGGTGGAGGTGCCGGTGGTCAGATATTTAATATCGGAAAATCCAAGGCAAAATTGTTTGATGAAAAAACCGATACAAGAACTTCCTTCAGGGATGTTGCGGGCTTGGAAGGGGCTAAAGAAGAAGTAGAAGAAATAGTAGAATTCTTAAAGTTCCCTGATAAGTATACTTCCTTAGGTGGTAAAATTCCTAAAGGAGCACTTTTGGTTGGGCCTCCCGGTACTGGGAAAACATTACTTGCAAAAGCAGTTGCAGGAGAAGCAAAAGTTCCTTTCTTCTCATTATCCGGATCGGACTTTGTTGAAATGTTTGTTGGGGTAGGTGCATCAAGGGTTAGGGATCTATTTAAGCAGGCGAAGGACAAATCTCCCGCAATTATTTTTATCGATGAAATTGATGCAATAGGACGGGCAAGAGGTAAAAACAATTTCACCGGATCTAATGATGAACGTGAAAACACCTTGAACCAGTTATTAACCGAAATGGATGGTTTTGGCACAAATACAAATGTAATTGTATTGGCTGCCACCAACAGAGCTGATGTATTGGATAAAGCTTTGATGCGTGCCGGTAGATTTGACAGACAGATTTATGTAGATCTTCCGGATATTCGGGAAAGAAAGGAAATATTTGAAGTACATCTTAGACCAATAAAAACTTCTGAGACACTTGATCTTGATTTTCTGGCCAGACAAACTCCGGGATTTTCGGGAGCAGATATAGCCAACGTCTGTAATGAAGCTGCACTTATTGCAGCCCGTAAAGAAAAAAAGGCAGTCGGCAAACAAGACTTCCTTGATGCAGTAGACAGAATTGTCGGTGGACTTGAAAAAAAGAATAAAATCATTACCCCGGAAGAGAAAAGGACTATTGCCTATCATGAGGCTGGCCATGCCACTGTAAGCTGGATGCTGGAACATGCTGCGCCCTTAGTGAAAGTTACAATAGTGCCAAGAGGTCAATCTCTGGGTTCAGCATGGTATTTGCCCGAAGAACGCCTTATAGTTCGTCCTGATCAGATGAAAGACGAAATGTGCGCTACTTTGGGAGGCAGGGCCGCTGAAAAAGTGATGTTTGATAAAATATCTACTGGTGCTCTAAGTGATTTGGAAAAAGTAACCAAACAGGCCCGTGCAATGGTAACTATTTATGGACTTAATGACCAAATAGGAAATCTTACTTACTACGACTCATCTGGTCAGAACGAATACGGATTTACCAAGCCTTACAGTGAAGAAACTGCGCAGGTTATTGATCAGGAAATTTCTAAGTTAATTGAAGAGCAGTATAGACGAGCTGTTGACGTACTGAAAAAAAATAAAGATAAACTTACAACCTTGGCTGAACGCTTATTGGAAAAAGAAGTTATCTTTAAAGAGGATTTACTTAAAATTTTTGGCAGTCGCCCTTTTGAAAAAGTTTTTGATAAAAAAGGTCAGGAAATAGTTTCTGCTGATACTCTTACTCCTGAAGAATCTGCTGAAGAAAATAATAAGTAATTCTAGGTGTTGTTTTTTTAAGTGATTCGAGCTTTATTTGAAGATTAAATATATCGATGGGTCTATTTGACAAGCTATTTGGTGGTGGTAAAAAGAAAGTTTCCAAAGAAACAGTGGAAACCAGAGGTATGCATATGCCCGACCTAAATATCCCTGTTGATGAGAAGTTTACTATTCATTTTAAAAAGAATGGTGGTAAATTCATTTATTGCGATTCTTTTGATGAAGTTTCAGAAGCTTTAAAAAATATAATTGAGGAAAATCATTGGGAGGAACTTCCTTTCTTTGTAATGAATCCCCGCTTAGAAGAAAAATTTTCTAAAGCCAATTTAAGGTTTACAAATAAAGCAAACGATAGTGAAATTTTCTTTACTACTTGTGAACATTTGGTTGCCCAAAACGGATCTATTTTAGTTTGCTCAAACCAGCTTAAAGAAAAGAAACTTAACGAAGTGCCCGACAATGTCATTGTTTTCGCCACAACCAGTCAGTTAGTAGATACTATTGGAGAGGGTTTAAAAACAATCAAAAAAAAATACAGACAAGGTATTCCGGCAAATATTACTACTATTAAACATTTTCAAAGTACTGAAGAAAATGCCAAGGATTTTCTAACCTACGGTAGCAGTACAAAGCACTTGTACTTATTACTTATGGAAGACCTTTAGTATGAAAGAACTTCTTAGGCGATTATTGACCGGAGCTGTTTATGTAATTCTACTTCTTTCTGCCGTTTTTCTTAGTTCAGATGCATTTGACTTTCTTTTTATGGTTTTTGGTCTGGCATGTTTGTATGAATATAAAAGATTGGTAGCCCTCAGGGGATACTATATTTTTATAGCCTATCTAGGGCTGTGGTGGGCTTATATTTATCTTATAGATGATAAAATTTTGATCAATGTGCTCATGTTTCTGACCATCATTGTGAACTTTAGTTTGCTTTACTACCTATTTTCTAAAAAGAAAAAAATCTATTATAATTACGAAAAATTTATTGCAGGTCTTTTCTATGTTGGTGGCGGATGTATTTTTTTGACTATGATCCCATATAAGGATAATGAATTTGCTAAATACCTTATTATGGGGATTTTTATATTAATTTGGGTTAATGATTCATTTGCCTATATTGTAGGTAAGACATTGGGGCGTACAAAACTATATCCGGCGGTATCACCTAAAAAAACTATTGAAGGAAGCCTGGGAGGCTTGGTTTTCACTTTGGGAGCCGCCTATATTATGGCAATATATGAAGATATTGTAAACCCGACACAATGGGTTATTCTAGCCGGAGTCATTGTTGTAACCGGGAGTTTGGGAGACCTTATTGAATCTAAATTAAAAAGACAGGCGGGTGTTAAAGATAGTGGCGCCATTTTACCAGGACATGGCGGTATGTTAGATCGCTTGGATAGCCTGATATTTGCTGCCCCATTTGCCTATTTAACTTTAATGTTGTTTTCATATGTTTCATAGAGAAGGCCAGAAAATTATATTAACAACTTTTTTTAGTGTTGGTATTGCTATTGTATTGGCTCACTTTTATATAGTTGAACCCTGGTTACAGTATACAGTTCAAATTTTAGCTTTAATCATTTTAATTCTTATTCTCCAGTTTTTTAGAAACCCAAAGAGAGTTATTAATAAAAATTTTAATGATATACTGGCTCCTGTTGACGGTAAAGTAGTTGTTATAGAGGAAGTAGATGAGGAAGAATATTTTAATGATAAACGCATACAAGTTTCCATATTTATGTCACCAACCAATGTGCATATAACCCGGTATCCTTCTAGTGGGGTTATTAAATACTCTAAATATCACCCAGGTAAATATCTTGTTGCCTGGCATCCAAAATCAAGTGAAGAAAATGAACGAACCACTGTGGTAATTCGTACTCCAAAATTTGGGGATATTCTCTACAGACAAATAGCAGGAGCAATGGCAAGGCGTATTATAAATTATGCAGAGGTAGGAGAAAACGTTCAACAGGGTGAAGATTCGGGCTTTATTAAATTCGGGTCCAGGGTAGATGTATTATTACCATTAGACAGTGCAATCACCGTAAAATTAAACCAGAAAGTTGTCGGTGCCCAAACCTGCATTGCCACAACTCCGCATAAGGATGAAAAGTGATAAATTATATAGCGAATTTTTAGAAGCCGTGAAGCTGGTAAATGACTATAAGAAGCCTTTACCTGCTGACTTGTTATTAAAGTTGTATGCCTATTATAAAATTGCTAATAAAAACTACAATAATCCTGGAAGTAAGACCCCATTAATAAATGCATTTAAGGCTAATGCCTTGATTCAGGCACAGAATATTGATCGTAAAGAAGCTATGGACCTATATGTAAATTTGGTTCAAAAGGAGATCGTTAACAAAAAATAAGGACTATTATTCATATAGATCTTTACAATCGGCTTTGCATAAATCATAAATTAGATTTCCTATTTTTAAAGATATATCTTCAAAGAATCGCCTGCCTTTTTCCTGGGTTGCAAGTTCGGGGTTCCCAACTCCGGTATCCTCGCTTATCTCTGACCATTTTCGCTCTGCCCATACCCAACCCTCTGTAAATGCCTTGATCTTAAAACTTTTAGATTTACCAGTGCCCCATTTTTCTTTTGGTAATACCAGTTCAGGTTTGAGATATAACATAAGACTTGTCTCCATTTCTTCAGCATGATCTCCTTCATTTTCAAAATAATCTGACCTATTCATGGTCTGAAACCAATTGGAGAAGCAAATAAACATATCCGGATATTTTAATCCTAATTCTCTAACCAAGGGCTTAAAATTATTTCCGCCATGGCTATTAAAGATCAGAAGTTTGTATATCCCCTGACGATTAAGGGTCTCTATAATATCCTTTAAGATGGCCAGTTGAGTAGTGGGATTAAGATTTATATCAAGATATATATCAGATTGCCCTGTATTTACACCAAACGGAATTGTCGGTAAAACAATGGGCTTTGCTCCCTTTTCCCATGCAATTTTTGCAGCAGCAGCGGCAATATAATCAGCCTCATAAATATCTGTGGCATAAGGTAAATGATAATTATGTGCTTCCGTAGCTCCCCAAGGCAATATAGCCAGTTCAAAATCGGCGTCCTTGATGGTTTCCCAGTTAGATTCAGCAAGTATGTATGGCCTTATACCCATAATTTATTCTTTTAAAACCGCTTTGGCAGTTAATGATTCTCTTTCCATATAGGTAAAATAAATACCTCCAATAATTGTAATAACAAAATACATCGCAACAAAATACCCTCCCCCTGTAACCTGGGAATTAATACCAAACCAATCTCCTGTCCTGAAAACTAGAAAAAGTCCAAGCACTCCTCGACATAATTCTATCCATACAGCAATTTTGCTTCTATCCATAAGCGTAGTATAGCCATATATTCCCATAAACACAAAGGCTCCAAATAAAAGCAGGCCATTAAAGCCAATTTCCGAATAGTTATAAAACATAAAGAGTAATAATATTAAAGTAGCTAACATTTGAAAGATTACATACCCTTTAAAAGCAAAAGAAGCCTTTGTCCGATACCGTTGAAAATGATATACATCTTGAATAATATCTAATGGATAATTCTCTTTAACATCAGCCGGTCGCCACCCTGTAGGCATAAACCAAATTCTTACTTTATCCCAATAGTTCTCCGTACGCCAGGCATCTTTAATTAAGTGCCAAATATGCTGAAAATTAATAAGGAGCGGATTCCAGGTTCGAGCTGGTTTCAAAACTCCATATTGGGGAGGCACCTCTGCCAGTTCTTCCTGAAAAGTACCAAACAAACGGTCCCATATGCATAATACCTGACCCAGGTTTTTATCAATATATTCCGGATTTATTGCATGATGAACCCGATGTTGAGACGGTGTAACAATTATATATTCTAACCAGCCCATTTTCCTTATGTGCTGTGTGTGATACCAAAATTGAGCAAAAAGATGGATGGGTGCCAGAATTGCAATAACCTTTGTTGGAACCCCAAGAACTGCCGCAGGTATCAAAAATAGAGGGAAATAACCTATTAAATTAGAAACTGACTGTCGCAAGGCGCATGCTAAATTAAATTCTTCACTGCTGTGGTGAATAACATGTTGATTCCAAAAAAAGTTAATGTGATGGCTTAGGCGGTGATTCCAATAGCCTGCAAAATCGATAACAATAAAGGCAACAACCCATACTAACCAGCTGGCTTTGATTTCTGTTAGTGCAAGGTGTTCCAATAAATAAGGATAACTTACAATTATGACCCCCAAACCAAGGGAATCCTTCAAAATATTAGTAAGACCTGAACTAATACTACTTACAGTATCCAGAACCTTGTGTTTTTGATTTTTAACAAAGTATCCATAGAGTATTTCTATACCCAATAAAAATATAAAAAAGGGAATGGCATAAAGGAGTGCAGTTGCGTAAGATTCCATTTAAAAAATATGCTTCACTCAAAGATAGAAAAATTCATCAATTAGAGGTAATGTGCAAATGATAGTTCCTTATTAAAACTGATGAGTTCCAATACTAGTTGAATGGACCAACCATGATATGGGCTCTATGAGTTCCGGGATCCATAAGCCATGGCATTCCGGGTGCATGGGGTTTACTGGGAAGCCCTGTGGATTCTGTTGTAGCAAAAGGGGTGTAAATGACATATCGAAACTTTCCGTCTTTTAGATCGCCTGTAGATATATCATAATTTTCATCGGTTCCATAAAATATGTACATCATGCTAGGTTCTTCAGGCATTTTTAGTTTGCCCGAAGCTACTTCTTCACCTCTGATTGCTCGTTTTTCCTTAAAGTTTTTACCCTGAGCAGTCAGTTCTCGACCCCTGGCCATAAAGGGTTCTAGCTTTTTATAGTAGCAGCTTACACTTATCCCTTCTTTGGTTGGATCATCAGCCAGGCACACGAGGTTATTGGTTCCTTCACGTAACACTATCAATTTGCCTTGTTTGTCATATCCGTATACCATAGCATCTGCTTTATCTTCTTCAGGTGCCGGTAAGACCGCAGTTTTTATTTGAACCTCCACGGGGAGAATTTTTGCTGATTTATCCTGGGCCAAAACAATACCTGAAATAAATAGAAAACAGGTAAATAACGAAGTTTTCATATGTGTTTATTTTATCTTAAAGGTAACCATCTGATAGGAAATGTTCAAAAAAAATAATCCTTAAATCATTAATTAAGAGAGCCCTCTAATATAAATACCCGGATACTAATTACATTCTAAGGCGTATACATCTGTTTCGTCCTTTGTCCACTGAGCAGGTATACTTGCAATTTGTGTTGAATTTACCTTAATACAATCCAATGGATTATTTTCTATGGAAAAGGTGTTTAACTGAATAAGACTGGAAATATTGGAAATATCTATAGCCTGTAATGAATTATTAGCCAGACTCAATTGTTGTAATGCTGGATTCCCGGAAATATCAAGTTGTGTAAGTCCATTGTTTTCCATATTTATCTTTTCTAAATTACTCAAATCAGATACGTTAAGCCTTGTAAGATTATTATCATTGGCATATACAAATTTTAAATTGGTGTTTTCAGTAACATTCAAAGTAGTAAGCATATTTTCCTTTGCCCAAAGACCTTCCAAAGCAGTAAAGTCTGCTATTCCCGATAAACTGCTAATGTCTTTATTTTCGATAACCAGGTCTTTTACATTTTCAATTGACTTTGTAAGTACAGAACCATCTTCCACATCATCAAATTTTAATTCTATTAGTGCCCTTTCAAACATAATATCAGGAATATCTGTCCTGGGTTTCGTAACCTGAATATCGATAATCTCGTTATTATTGTTATCCGAAGAACAACTAAAAACGAACTGTAGAAATATTAAGGTAAATACATATAATTCTTTTCTCATTATTTATTTTCTTTTTCAATTCATATCATAATGTCTTACAAATCAGGCAGTAAGGTATCAACTACAAAAATACATTAATTTTATTATTCGAAATTGCTAAGACTTTTTTCAAGTGTTAAGATCTTTGCCTTTGCATCTGCCGCTTTCTTCTTTTCCATAGTAACGACCGACTCGGGGGCATTCTTCACAAACCGATCATTAGCCAGTTTTTTAGTAACGGATTGTAAAAAACCTTTGGTATATGACAGTTCTTCACGGATTTTCTTTATTTCAGCCTCTATATCGAGCATCCCCGAAACTGGTATGAAATATTCATTACTTCTAACTCTAAAAGACAGCGCACCATCTACAGCACCATCTACAGAACTAATTGGCTCCACATTAGCCAGTTTTTTGATGACCACATCCCAATCTTCGGATATTCCCTCTTTATTTAGAACCGAAAGTTCCAGAGTTTCTTTTAAAGGAATATTCTTCTCTTTGCGAATATTGCGAATACCAGATATTACCTCCGCGGCTAAATCAAATGCCTTAATTTGTTCAGGGTCATAACTTTCCATTTCCGGCCAGGCAGCAATAACCAGGGCCTCAGATGGTTTACGTTCTGAGATACGCTGCCATATTTCTTCAGATAAAAATGGCATAAATGGGTGTAGAAGTTTTAAATTATTCTCGAAAATAGATATGATCGCAGTGTAACTTTTCCTATCAATTGGTTGCTGATAGGCCGGTTTTACTATTTCCAGCAGCCATGAGCAAAAATCATCCCAAACCAATTTGTAAATTGTCATTAATGCTTCTGATATACGGTATTTAGCAAAATGGTCCTCTATCTCCACAAGCACCTGATTAAATCTGGCGGTATACCATTCTATTCCTTTTAAAGAGTACTCAGGTTGTGGTAGTTCGGCAATTTCCCATCCTTGAACAAGACGAAAGGCATTCCATATTTTATTGGCGAAGTTTTTTCCCTGCTGACACAAAGCTTCATCAAATAAAAGATCGTTCCCGGCTGCAGAACTTAGTAATAAGCCAACTCGTACAGCATCTGCCCCGAATTCTGAAATTAATTTAAGTGCATCAGGGGAATTTCCAAGAGATTTAGACATTTTACGCCTTTCTTTGTCGCGAACCAAACCGGTTAGATAAACATTATCAAATGGTTTTTCTCCTCTAAATTCATAACCAGCAATAATCATTCTGGCCACCCAAAAAAACAAAATATCGGGCGCGGTAACCAAATCACTTGTAGGATAATAATAATTAACTTCTTTGTTATCTGGTTCCATAATTCCACCAAAAACACTGATTGGCCAGAGCCAGGAAGAAAACCAGGTATCCAACACATCTTCATCTTGTTTCAAATCTTTTGCAGCCAACCCAATATTCCCAGATTTATCTTTTGCTTTGACCAGAGCATCCTCTATTGATTCTGCAACAACAAAATCATTTTCACCATCGCCATAGTAATACGCAGGTATTCGTTGACCCCACCAAAGTTGCCTGGAAATATTCCAATCCCGAATATTCTCCATCCAATGACGATATGTGTTTTCAAACTTTCTTGGAAAAAATTTAACTTCCCTGGTTTCCAGTACAGCAGTTAAAGCCGGCTTTGCTAAATTTTCCATTCTAAGAAACCACTGATCTGAAAGTCTTGGTTCTATAACGACTTTTGTTCGTTCTGAAGTCCCAACTTTATTTACATAAGGTTCCACCTTTGTCAATACGCCTTTTTCCTTTAATTCTTTAACAATCGCTTTACGTGCTTCAAACCTGTCCATTCCTTCATAATGCATCCCGAAAGAATTTAATGATGCATCTTCGTTAAAAATATCTATAGTTTCAAGTTGATGCTTTTCACCAAGAAGCTTGTCATTTTCGTCATGTGCAGGTGTAACTTTTAGACAACCAGTTCCAAACTCCATGGTAACATATTCATCTTCAATTATTGGAATAACCCTATTGCATATGGGAACGATTGCCTTTTTACCTCTCAAATTGCTGTAACGTTCATCGTTTGGATTGATACAAATGGCCGTATCGCCGAGAATGGTTTCAGGACGCGTGGTTGCTATGGTAACTTTATCATCAGAACCTTCAATGGAATATGCGAGGTAATATAATTCGCCATTTCGCTCTTCATAAATTACTTCCTCATCTGATAGTGTGGTTTTTGCTTCAGGATCCCAATTCACCATGCGATATCCGCGATAGATCAAACCTTTATTGAATAATTCAATAAAAACTTTAATTACAGATGCAGACATGTCTTCATCCATCGTAAATTTTGTGCGATCCCAATCACATGAACAACCCAATTTTTTAAGCTGTTCTAAAATTACACCTCCATATTCGTGAGTCCATTCCCAGGCATGAACCAAGAATTCTTCCCTTGAAATATCTTTTTTATCTATTCCCTGTTCCTTTAATTTAGCAACCACTTTTGCCTCTGTTGCTATAGACGCGTGGTCTGTTCCGGGAACCCAGCATGCATTCAGACCAAGCAGGCGCGCTCTTCTTATAAGCACATCCTGAATGGTATTATTCAACATATGCCCCATATGCAGAATACCTGTGACATTAGGTGGCGGTATAACTATGGTATAAGGCTTACGACTATCGGGTGTTGAATGAAAATAATTATTGGCCATCCAATAGTTATACCAATGGTCTTCTATTATCTGAGGCTCATATTTTGAAGGAATATCCATAATTTCGGTACAGTTTTTGTTAGATCAATACCGGTATCAAAAAATGATTATCACTAAAAATGTTAAACTTGCGATAATCATTTTAATTTTTACCAGATTGGAAATACGAAACAAAAATAAGTAACGTTAGAAGATAACAAAAGAATTTTGGATGTTCATGCTAAAACATTTACATTTGAGATTCACCCAAAACCAAAAAGTAATGAAAAGAATAGTATTAATATTATTTGTAGGCCTACTTACATTAAGTGTAAACGCCCAGGATAAAACGGCTAAGATTGAATTTAAAGCGGAAACCGTGGATTATGGCGTAATCGAAAAAGGTAGTGATGGAGTTAGGGTATTTGAATTTACAAACACAGGAACAGCTCCTTTAATTATAAGTAAAGTAAGTTCCAGTTGTGGTTGTACCATCCCCAAAAAACCTGAAGAAGCAATTTTACCTGGTAAAACAGGAGAAATACAAGTTAAATATGACACTAAGCGGGTTGGACCAATTAGAAAAGCTATAACCGTAATATCTAACGCTGATACGCCTACCAAGGTGTTAAAAATTAAAGGCGAAGTGACTAGTGTAGACGGGAAATAGCACAATCTGCATTAAGATAGATAAATAAAAACCGGAATTTTCATTCCGGTTTTTTTATTTAAATGCTTTTTTGAGGACAAATGAAAACAATAAATCCTTGTTGTATCTTTCAATAAGAACCTTTATGCGCTTTCCTTCTTTTTCATTGAGCATTTTCATGACTTCCTGAAGTTTATAACTATGAATACGCTTACCATTCACTGCTAAAATTATGTCTCCCTCTTTTAGACCTGCTTCTTCTGCAGGGCTTCCTGCCCTGATACCTGAAACAATAATCTCGGGCACCAAACTAAGTCGGGTCTGGTTTCCCATAAGAATCTGCACATTTCCAAATGTTTTTTCACTATTCATAACAACGCCGCTACTATTTGCAATCCGATCTGCGATATATCGAACACCGTTATGTTGCAATTGCAAGCCACACATATTATACTGGAAAGGAGCACTAAAATGTCTATTCTTTTTTAGGGTAATTTCTTTTGCAGGATAGTTAAAAACAATATTAAAGCGTTTTAGAATGGCCCCGCCAATACTGCCGTTTCTATTCCCTATAATCGCAGAGGTACTAAAGGTCTCCATATCTGGAAATGCCGCTTTCGCGTCCTTTAATGCAAAATCCCCTAAGTTAATTCTATTTACCATGGTACGTTTACCAAAAATACTTCCATTCAATCCCTGACCCAAAAAATCCTGATAGTTTTGTTCAGGAATACCAAGTCCTTTCACTTCATCCTTAAAGAGCCAAACAGCATCACTACTACCTGTATCAATTAAAAGATTTACAGGTACATCGTTTGCCGTATTTAAACCAACACTCCCTTCAACATAAGCCTTGTTTCGTCTGATAGTTAAAGGTAAAGTCTGTGATTTAGTGTTTTCTTTCTCTGAATAAAATTTGGGATCGTGAAATTTAATATATTCCGAACTATAATTAATTTCAACAACAAAATCTCGAAAAAGGTCATAACCAATGATTCCATGAATAGGTATTCCAAGACTTGGGGAGAAATTCATTTCCTTGTCCAGAACAACGTATAATAACTGTTTGAAATTCCTAATTTCCTCTAATTTGAAAAAATTATCTTTTGAACTTAACCCTTTAATCGGCTCTCCTCCACCAAGACCGCTTATAGTAATTTCAGACACATTCCTTAATTGAATGGAGTCCTGGCCGGAAACATTAAAAAGAATAGGTTTACTTACACCTGAATCCAAGATAAAGGACAACATCGCCCCGTTGACTTCAATAGGTACAATTATGAGATTATTGATTAATTTAAAATTTACCTTTTCAAATTTTTTCCCATTTGGCAATTCAAAACCTTGTGTTAAACCATAAAATGGAATACACAATGTTAGTAATAAAAGAAATTTAAAAATTGTACGCAACTTGCTAATAATTAGTTCAATGTCTATTAAAGATATCAAATAATAATCAAAGTTTATAATACTTTAACATTCCATTAGATGAACTGATTATATTTAACTTTAAGTTGTTTTGTCCATAATGATTTCCCATTTTTGCTAAAATTTAGAATGTTATGCCAGCCATCTCAAGGAAGGGTCAATTAATGCCAGAATCTCCGATCCGGAAATTAGTTCCCTATGCGGAAGATGCCAAATTACGGGGTATTGACGTAATTCATCTAAATATTGGCCAGCCGGATATAAAAACCCCTAAGCAGGCTTTAGATGCTGTCAAAAACAACACCATTGAAGTTTTAGCCTACAGCAGGACTGAAGGTTCAGAAACCTATCGTAAAAAATTAAGTGACTATTACGAAAAGCAACAAATACAAGTCACACACAATGACATTTTGGTAACAACCGGGGGATCTGAAGCTCTTTCCTTTGCAATGGGAAGTATTGCTGATGCTCAGGATGAAATCATAATCCCTGAACCTTTTTATGCCAATTACAACGGTTTTGCGACTGCTATGGGAATTAGAGTGACTCCCGTGCTTTCGAGAATTGAAAACAATTTTGCCCTACCTCCCATCGAGGAATTCGAAAAGCTCATTACCAATAAGACAAGAGCAATCCTCATTTGCAATCCTGGAAATCCCACAGGGTATTTATACACTAAAACTGAAATTCAGAAACTGGCGTTGCTGGTAAAAAAATATAACCTTTTTCTGGTTGCAGATGAAGTCTACAGAGAGTTCACCTACGACGGAAAAGAGCATTATTCCATATTACAGGAAAAAGGTTTGGAAGAACACGCCATCGTTATAGATTCTGTTTCCAAGAGATATAGCATGTGTGGCGCAAGAATTGGTTGTCTTGTCACAAAAAACAAAGAGGTTATTAAAACCGCCTTAAAATTTGCCCAAGCCAGGCTTTCTCCTCCTACCTATGCCCAAATTGCCAGTGAAGCTGCACTAGAAACACCTCCGGAGTATTTTAAGGAAGTTATAGAAGAATATGTAGAAAGGCGTGATCTGCTTATCACTGAATTGAATAAAATAGAGGGGGTAATTGTAGGTAGACCTCACGGTGCATTTTACTGTATAGCGCAATTACCTATTGCAGATGCAGATCATTTTGCACAATGGTTATTGGAGAAATATGATTTAAACGGTGAGACCGTCATGGTTGCACCAGCTGCAGGATTCTACGCAACCGAAGGAATGGGTAAGAATCAGATACGAATTGCTTATGTTCTCAAAAAAGAACGTTTAAAAAAAGCAGTGCAAATATTAAAAGAAGCACTTAAAACCTACCGGGCTTTGTGAAGATACAGCATAATAAATCTTTAAAGAAGTATAATACTTTTGGTATAGAAGCCCTTGCAAGTCATTTTGTAGAAATAACCACGATCCAGAATCTTCAAGAAGTACTACAACAAGAGAATTACCCGAAAAAAATTGTTTTAAGCGGTGGAAGCAATATGCTAATTACCAATGATTTAAATGCCTTGGTCATGCATATCAATATCAAAGGTATTACCATAATTTCAGAAGATGAAAATCACGTAGTCCTAAAGATTATGGCAGGAGAAAACTGGCACGAATTAGTAATTTGGACAATTAATCAAGACTATGGAGGATTGGAAAATCTATCACTAATTCCCGGTAATGTTGGCACCTCACCAATACAAAACATAGGCGCATACGGGGTTGAACTTAAGGATAGTTTTGAAAGCTGTGAAGCAATAGATGTTGCTACTCAGCAACTTATCACTTTTTCAAAATCTGACTGCCAGTTTGGCTATAGAGATTCAATTTTTAAGAATGCAGGGAAAGGTAAATACATTATCACCTCGGTAAATTTAAAACTAAATAAGCCGCCACACAGCCCAAATACCTCTTATGGTGCAATTGAAACTGAATTAAAAGAAAATAAGATTGACCATCCAACAATCAAGGACGTTTCCGACGCTGTAATTGCAATTCGCCAAAAGAAACTCCCAGACCCAATTAAATTGGGCAACAGTGGAAGTTTCTTTAAAAATCCAGTAATCACAAAAGAAAAATTTATTACTTTTCTGGATAATAATCCTGATGCGCCCTTTTACCAAATTTCAGAAACTTCGTATAAAATTCCTGCCGGATGGCTAATTGAAAAATGCGGATTTAAAGGAAAAAGATTTGGCGATGCCGGGGTTCATAAGAACCAAGCCCTAGTACTGGTCAACTACGGAGGAGCAAGCGGACAGGAGTTACTACTATTAGCACATAAAATTCAGGACGCCGTATTAACGCGATTTGGGATCAATATTATCCCTGAAGTTAATATAATTAGCTAAAAGGAATAGTAAAAAGCCATAAAATAACCCCCGTGAAAGGATTCACGGGGGTTATACCAAACCAAACTAACCAAAAATTAAATGTACAATAACCAGTTGTACATTTATCTAATTAAAATTGAGAAAACGCTTTCTTAACAATCAATTTTATAATTTAGCGTTTACACTATATACGGGTCAGAATAATATTTTGGATGCTTTCTTTCCGAATTATTTGATGTCGTTAATCTAATATGAGTTCACTACTTGAAAAACATATTGTAGAATTATTGCATGAGCGCAATGACAAGGCTATTTCATTGCTGTATGAACATTATGGTGATACCCTTTACGGGGTTGCTTTTAAAGTAGTCCGAGATTCCGA
The DNA here is from genome assembly GCF_049669105.1 of Eudoraea sp. Classification (NCBI taxonomy): domain Bacteria; kingdom Pseudomonadati; phylum Bacteroidota; class Flavobacteriia; order Flavobacteriales; family Flavobacteriaceae; genus Eudoraea; species Eudoraea sp. The sequence goes on along the minus strand of NZ_JBATKE010000107.1, from coordinate 29,842 downwards.
ATTAGCACAGGATGTATTGCAGGAGAGTTTTGTGAAGATCTGGAAAAAATCTGACTCTTATGATTCCTCGAAAGCAAAATTATTTACCTGGCTTTTCAGGATTACAAGAAACACCGCCATTGACAAGTTACGTAGTGTAAACACGAAATCTGATAAGGAAATCCAAATTGATGTTTCCGACGTATATAATCTAGGAATAGACAGTATCAGACCCGAGTTCATGGACGTCAAAGAGAACATGGAGAAGATAGAACATAAATATCATGTGGTGTTGGATGCCTTGTTTTTTCAGGGAATGACACAGCAGGAGGCCAGCGATGAATTAAATATTCCGTTGGGAACTATCAAATCCAGGTTAAAAATTGGACTAAGAGAACTTAAAAAGATTTATGGAAACTCTATGATACTTTTGCCCCTAATAATATTAATATCATGAAAGAAAAAATACGAATATTTTTAGATACTGATTTACTTGAAAAGTATCTGTTGGGAACTACCACTCAGGAGGAATCGATGCAAGTAGAGCGCTATATTGCCATGTATCCTGAAGTTAGAAAGACCTATGATGAGTTACAAGAAAATCTTGAAACATTTGCTAAATTATATGCCCTTAAAACCCCGGAAGGCCTTAAAGAAAGGATTTTAAGTAGAATTAAGGCACAGAATACAGGTAGAAGAAAGTTTCAAAGATATGCTATTGCTGCAAGTATAGCGGCATTACTTTTTGCTGGATCATCTTATTTCTTTTGGAATCAAAATCAAAATTTACAAGATGAAAATGTCATCGTAAATAATAAGATTAAAACACTGGAAGAAGATATGAAAGAACAACTGGAAGATGTAAGAAACCAGTTTATAGTTCTTAATAATCCACAGACCAAAAAGTATACTGTAAATGGGAATAAAAAGGCAAAGGAATTAAAAGCTGTGGCCTATATTAATCCTGTTAAAAAACTATCCTATATTAATGTTAGGAGTTTACCTAATTTACCTGACAACCAGTGTTATCAGATGTGGGCTGAAGTTAATGGTAAAATGGTGAATTTAGGGGTGATTAAGAATGTTGATGATAAAGATCGCCTCAGACCCCTACCTTATGCAGAAAATGCGGTTGGTTATATCACTATAGAGCCTCAAGGCGGAAATGACACTCCTACTGTTCAGAACATTGTAGCCAATATTTCGTATTAAGAAACAAATATTTTACAAATTATACAGCCCCTTTTAGGGGCTTTATTTTTGTATCTTTGTGAAAATTTTCTTTATGACGTTAATTTTTCTTACTATAGGTCTTCTTGCCCTGGCATTCGCAGGTATTGCAATTAAAATATGGTCTAAAAAAGATGGTAAGTTTGCCGGCACTTGCGCTAGTCAAAATCCTTATTTGAATAGCAGTGGAGAGGCCTGCGGCTTTTGCGGTAAACTTCCCGATGAGCAGGATTGCGGAAAAGAGGCTTCTGCAAAATCACTATAACATTTAAGTTACCTTTAGATTTATTAAAGAGCAGAGTTTGGATAAAACTGACGAAACACTCAAGAGCACTATTGAACGGGCTAAAGCAGGTAATCAGATTGCTTTTAGTAGTTTGCTTGATACATTCTGGAATGATGTGTATGGCTTTCAATTAATTCGGACTAAAAATGAAAATGATGCCGAGGATATAACCATACAAACCTTTTCCAGGGCTTTCGACAAATTAGATTCTTATGACCCCGCTTATGAGTTTAAAACATGGCTAATCACAATTTCAAAAAATTTGCATGTAGATCTCATAAGAAAAAGAAAAAGGAATGTCCTTGATGGCACTGATAGCCGTAATAATGAGGCTATAAAAAAAGTACTTGATGATGCACCAACGGCAGAAGATCAATTAATCACCGATCAGAATCTGGCTAAGCTCCTTCAAAATATTAAACAATTAAAGCCGCACTATCAAAAAGTTATTAATCTTCGGTATTTTAATGAACTATCCTATACAGATATTGCCAAAGAATTAGGTGAACCGGTGAACAATGTTAAAGTGAAATTGCTCCGGGCGAAAAAATTATTAGCAGAAATCATCAAAAGCAAAAGATAGTTTCTTGTTCATGAAGTTTTTGTTTTAAAGTTGAATCCTTATCCAGTAACTTTTGTTTTTCGATTTGGTCGTATATTTGTTTAAAAATTTTCTATGAGCGTTGAAACTATTACCCATGTACACCCGCCTAAAGGCAAACCAAAATGGTTAAGAGTTAAATTGCCAACCGGGAAAAAATATACCCAACTAAGAAGTCTGGTTGATAAATACGATTTACATACCATATGTACTTCAGGTAGTTGTCCGAATATGGGAGAATGTTGGGGAGAGGGTACAGCTACTTTTATGATTTTAGGTAATATCTGCACGAGGTCCTGTGGGTTTTGTGGAGTGAAAACTGGCCGGCCTGAGATTGTAGATTGGGAAGAACCGGAAAAAGTAGCACGTTCCATAAAGATTATGGGAATTAAGCATGCAGTAATTACTTCTGTAGACAGGGATGACCTTAAAGATATGGGGTCTATTATATGGTCGGAAACCGTAAAGGCTATTAGAAGAATGAATCCGAGTACTACATTGGAAACTCTTATCCCTGATTTTCAAGGCCTTGGAATTCATTTGGATCGTATTGTAGATGTTGCTCCTGAAGTTGTTTCTCACAATATGGAAACTGTAAAACGACTTACACGAGAGGTTAGGATACAGGCAAAATATGAGCGCAGCCTTAATGTACTCCGCTACCTGAAAGAACATGGTGTTAAAAGAACCAAGTCTGGAATTATGCTGGGTCTGGGAGAACTTGAATCTGAAGTTATAGAAACCATGGAAGACCTTAGAGATGCAAAGGTTGATGTGGTTACTATTGGACAGTACCTTCAACCTTCTAAAAGACACTTGCCGGTAAAAGAATTTATTCTACCCGAACAATTTGCCAAGTATGAGGAATTAGGGCTTAATATGGGATTCAGGCATGTTGAGAGTGGAGCTTTGGTTAGGTCTTCCTATAAAGCACATAAACATATTCATTAAAAAAAATTAGATACATTCTGTATTCCAAATATTTCTTGAAGAGAAATACGGGTTTTAGCACGAGCATCAACCCATAAACTATAGGCTTTACCGTGCTGTTTTATGTTAAAAAAGGCGTAATTGTTCATTAAATAAATAATACTTTTAAAAGAATTTTCCAAAAAGAACTAAAAAACAGTCCTTTTTACAGGAAGGAACCCATAGTTTCTGTTCAAATAAACAATAGTTGCTTATCCTAGACGTTTGATTCTAAGGCGAGGTTTGTGAAACATTTATTATAAATTATAAAATATCAAAAAGTAATCAGAGTACGGCAAAAGAATTATGTGTTTTATTAATTTCTTTGCTAAATAAAAAATCATTTGAGATTCTTATTACAACATACAATAATTCCCAAGGCATTGTTCTTATTGATATTCATGTCCTACTTTCCTATTGTCCTGGCCCAGGAGCGAACAAATCAGGTAAATGGCTTAGAAACTTTTTTTAATGAAACCACAACTTATAAAAACCAGAACAAAATAAATCTTGCCCTGGAATCCCTGGACAAAGCTGCTGCCTTGGCTGAAGAAACAGAAGATGTAAAGGCCCTAGTGGATTGTTATCACAAATTTGCGTTGCTTTACATGGAACTGGATAAAAGAGAAACTACACTTTTTTATTGGGATCGTGCGACAGTTCTACTGAATGAACTGGCGTATCCATATGGGCAAGCAGTACACAAATACATTGAATCTATTTTACTCTATGACAGCGGTAATAACTTTCAGGCAATTTTTATGCTAAATGAATCTAAGCAGCTTAGTAATGACCGTAATCTTCTCAACAACATACTACTATTAGAGGCCAATATATATCTCACCATAGAAAAATATGATAGTGCAGCATTAAATTTTAATTCTCTCGTAGTAAATAATGATGTATTTGAAAAAGAATCCTTAACGGCAAGAGCATACATGGGATTAGCAAGATTATATCTTAAAACTGAAGACTATGATGAGAGTATTAAAAATGGGGTTAGTGCATTAGAAATCGCTGAAGCAAATAACTTCTCCAAAGAGGAATTTGAGGCTAATGAAATATTGGGGCAGGCTTATGAGAAAAGAGAAAAATACAATCTCTCGCTTGTTCATAACAGGAATCTTTTAAAACTTAAAGATTCTATTTTCACCATAGAAAAAATTAAGGCCGAAGCCAAAACTGCAGACAGGATTCAATTTGAATTTATGTCGGAAGAAATTAAACGTCAGGATACTAAAATAGAGGAATTAAATGAATCCCGGAACAGATCGGAAATTACTGCTATCCTAACCTCAGCGTTTTTAACTATTATTTCTTTATTAGCAGTATCACTATTCCGAAACAATCAGATTAAGTTAAAGACTAATGATCTTCTGCAAACTAAAAACAGGGAGCTACAAACTGCAAGAGATGCTGCAGTACAGGCCATGGAAGCCAAAACGAACTTTCTGTCTACTGTGAGTCATGAACTGAGAACACCGCTATACGCCGTTACTGGTTTAGCCCATCTACTTTTGGAAGAGAACCCAAGTGATGATCAGAAAGAGCACCTAAAGTCCCTGAAGTTTTCAGGGGATTATTTACTGAATTTTATAAATGACATACTGCAAATAAATAAAATAGATGCCGACAAACTGGAGGCCCTAAATATGGAATTTAATCTAAAGAAAGTTCTTGCAGATGTAATAAGTTCTCTACACCAAAGTGCTAAAGAAAATAAAACTAAACTAATCTTAGAATACGACGAGGAAATTCCTAAACATTTAATGAGTGACCCTCTTAAATTATCCCAGATATTTATGAACCTGGTTGGTAATGCAATAAAATTTACCAAAAATGGAGAAGTGATTGTAATAGCCAAACTCCTGAAAAAGGTAGAAGAAGAAGTCACAATATATTTTGAAGTCAAGGATAATGGAATAGGCATTTCAACTGAACAACAACAAAATATCTTCGATAGTTTTGAGCAAGGCTCAATTCAAATTAACAGGGAATATGGTGGTACTGGCCTTGGTCTTACTATTGTGAAGAGTCTGTTAGGTCTGTTTGACAGTAAAATACAGCTTAAAAGTACCTTGGGCCAGGGTAGTTCATTTTTCTTTGAATTAGACCTTAAAAGTAAAGATAGTTTAGTAGATGACATTGCTTTTGAGATTACCCAAATAGACTATGATTTAAATGGTCTTCATGTGCTCGTTGTTGAAGACAATAAGATAAATCAGGTAATAACCAAAAAAATGTTGGATAAAAGGGGTGTTAGCTGTGAAATAGCCGGAAACGGAAACACGGCAGTGGAAATGGCTAATGCCAGTCAATATGATGGCATACTAATGGACATACATATGCCGGGCATAAGTGGGGTTGAAGCTACTATTGAAATTAGAAAATTTGATTCTGACACACCAATTATTGCGCTTACAGCAATATCCTTAGATGACAGTTTAGAAAGTTTCTATGCAGCAGGCTGTAATGACGTAGTTACCAAACCTTTTAAACCAGAGGTGTTTTATCAAAAAATCGGTGAAAACATCCTTGAACATAAATTAAAGAAATCAGTCTCCTAATTTTTCAAGGCTTTTTAAAAGAACTACCTCTCCTTCACCCAAAAATCGATGCCGGACAGATATAAAGTAAAGATTATCAACACTATCCTTCAAACGCATATAGTCCTTCTCTGTTGTCAGAATTAAAGGTTTGGAGTTAAAAAAATCTATCTCTTTCTCGGTAAAATAATGATGATCCCTATACCGAAGATGATCAAAAGTAACTTCCGCACTTCGTAAAAAATCAATCAAGGGTTTGGGGTTGGCAATCCCTGTTACCAGGGTGACTTCTTTATTTTGTAAACCGCTGAGGGATAATCCCTCTTTTTTTCCTTTTAAATTAATGTCATATTCTAAAGTGCAGAATAATACCTTTTGATCTTTTCCGGGATTCAGCTCCCATATGATTCGCCTTTGACTATCATCATCAAGATCTGGGGGACATTTAGTCACAATAATTAGATCTGCTCGCTTTGATGATCTTTTATTGTCTCTTAAATTTCCAGTGGGCAAATACCAATCTTTAGTGTATAATTTTCCGTAGGATGTCAATAAAATTGAAAATTGTGGCTTTACTTTTCTATGCTGGTATGCGTCATCTAAAAGTATAAGGTTTGGCTGCTTTGAGGCTACGAGCTGTTTAATGCCTCTGATTCTATCTTCATCTACCGCTAATGAAACCTCAGGAAACTTAGTATATATCTGTAAGGGTTCATCTCCAATTTCTTCAGCCGTACTAATTGGTTGGGCCAAAACAAACCCCTTGGTTTTTCTTTTGTATCCCCTGCTTAAAACTGCAAGTCCTGAACCAGCCGATAAATGACACAAAAGCCATTCTATCATTGGTGTCTTGCCTGTACCCCCTGTACTTAAGTTTCCGACACTTACAATTGGGGTTTTAAATTCTGTGGATTGTAAAATACCTGAATCATATAAAACATTCCTAAAATATACCACAAGGGCATAGATCAACGAAAATGGGAAGGCTAGAATTCTTAGCAGTTGCATAGGAACGAAAATATAATATTTTATCTTTGATGCACGCACTTAGCTTTAAAACATACTATTAAATTATGCCCAATTGTATTAATTTTAATTTGTTTAAGATTAAAGCTAAACAGGATTAATTGCAAAATACCAGAAGATTGCCTTAAACGTTATTTGGGCTTTATCATACTTACGTCTAATAGACATGGCTTGTTTTAATAGCCCTAAATTTTTAAATATGAAGGTTAAAGATGTTGCTGAAATACTTGAAGAATTGGCCCCTCTGGCATACGCTGAGGATTTTGACAATGTTGGGCTTCTTGTAGGTGATCTGGACATGAGTGTAACCAATATCCTAGTTGCGCTTGATTCACTCGAAAATGTAATTGATGAAGCAATTGGCAAATCCTGTAATCTGATCATTAGTTTTCATCCTATATTATTTAAAGGTATTAAGAGCCTAACCGGTTCTAATTATGTAGAGCGCGCTGTTATAAAGGCCGTTCAAAATAATATTTCCATTTATTGCCTGCACACAGCCCTCGACAATGCTATTGAAGGGGTTAATGCCAAAATCTGCGAAGTATTGGAGGTAAAAGACCCCAGGATTTTACTCCCACAACAAGGAACCATAAAAAAATTAACCACTTATGTACCGAGAACGCATTCTAAAGTTCTGTTGGAAGGTCTTTTTAAAGCTGGGGCGGGAAGTATAGGAAATTATAGTGAATGTAGCTTTACAGTAGATGGTACAGGTAGTTATAAAGCCGGGAGAAATGCAAATCCGGTAAAGGGGAAAAAAGGAGAACTGCATTTAGAAGAAGAAACTCAGATCCATGTTACTTTTCCTAAAAGCAAAGAGAAAAGTGTTTTGACCGCTTTATTTGAAAATCATCTATATGAGGAGGTAGCTTACGAAATAAGCACCTTAGACAATGTTAATTCGCAAATTGGTATGGGAATGATAGGTGAATTGGAATTACCTCAAGCTGAACAAGACTTTCTCGATATCATAAAAAACAAAATGAATGTATCCTGTATAAGGCACTCAGATTTTTTAGGTAAAAAAATTCGTAAAGTCGCGGTTTTAGGAGGTAGTGGTGCCTTCGCTATTAGCGCGGCAATAAAATCTGGTGCAGATATTTTTATTACCTCGGACATAAAATATCATCAGTTTTTCGAAGCTGAAAACAAAATACTTCTTGCAGATATAGGGCACTATGAAACTGAGCAGTTTACAAAAAATTTATTGGTTGACTATCTTACAAAAAAAATGCCTAATTTTGCAATCTCTTTATCTGAGAGTATTACAAATCCTATCAAGTATTATTAAATATGGCAACAAAAGTAGAAACATCCGTGGAGGACAAATTAAGAGCATTATACGATTTGCAATTGATTGATTCCAGAGTTGATGAAATTAGAAATGTACGTGGGGAATTACCCCTTGAAGTTGAAGATCTTGAAGACGACGTGCTTGGTTTAAAAACAAGGATGGATAAGTTAAAAACCGATTTGGAAACCATAAATTATGAAATTGGTGCTAAAAAGAATTTAATTGAGGAAGCCAAAGTACTGATAAAAAAATATGCGGATCAGCAAAAAAATGTACGAAACAGCAGAGAGTTCAATTCACTTGCGAAAGAAGTGGAATTTCAGGAATTGGAAATACAATTAGCTGAAAAGAACATTAAAGAATTTAAAGTTCAAATCGAGCAAAAAAAGGAAGTAATTAGCGAGACTAAAGAAAAACTTGTAGAGCGCGAGTCGCACTTAAAACATAAGAAAAGTGAATTAGACGCCATTCTTGCAGAAACTGACAAGGAGGAAAAAGCACTTTTAGCTAAATCTGAAAAATTTGAAAAGCAAATTGAAGACAGATTAGTCCAAGCTTATAAACGAATCCGAAATAACGTTAAAAACGGCCTGGCCGTAGTCCCAATTGAAAGAGGCGCCTCAGGGGGTTCTTTCTTTACCATACCTCCTCAGGTACAGGTAGAAATTGCTTCCAGAAAAAAGATTATTACTGATGAACATAGCGGTAGAATTCTGGTAGATCCAGTTTTAGCTGAAGAAGAACAACAGAAGATGCACAAAATGTTTGCAAAGATTTAATGGATTTAAATATTTACTTAAAACCACCTGTATCTGGGTGGTTTTTTTATTTTAGTGCCAGATATGAATGAATATGTTTAATCTCAGATGTATAGTACTTTTATTTTTAATGCTACAATTAAATACGATGTCTTCACAGGATTTGAGAGAATTTAAGTGGAAAAAACGAATTCTTCTTTTAATGGATACGAAGAATGATCTTAATACCAGAAACTTGCAACTGAGTGAGTTTAATGCCCGGTATAACGAAATGAAAGAAAGAGATTTGGTGCTTTTTGTTTATAACGGTAAGGAAGTTTTGGACAGAGATGGACTGTTAACCAATATAAATCCCGATAATTTAACTTATGGTGAATTTCAGGGCATTATTTTAATTGGAAAAGATGGTGGCGTGAAATTCAGGAAGAAGTACCTTGTGGAAGCAAATGAGGTTTTTGATCTGATTGACCAAATGCCTATGCGAAGGGCCGAAATGAAAAATAGATAATTATACCGAAAGTTCAATTTTTAGTAAGCAACTCTAACATTTTCTCTTCTACTTCCTTGCTATCCCATATTAACTCAATATTTGGCATTTGCATAACCTCTTGCATAATTCTTTCCTGCTCATCGCCTATGGCCAGTGCATCTGAATAAGGCTGATCAGAGAATGTTACCCTTGAATAAACTGGGATCCATTTATCCGGATGCTTGTTTGCAAAATGTTTTTCGATTTTCTTTTGAAGCAAAAAAAGCGGGTCGGCTGTTTTGCTACTCATTTCAATAAAGTTTCTATAGCTCAATTCCGCTATAGCATCTGCATTGGGTTTTCTTTCCTTCTGAAACTCCTGAAAAATACGCTCCCAATCATCGCCATATTTGGAAATTAATCCATTTAAAATATAAATATCTTCAAAACCGGCATTCATGCCTTGTCCGTAAAAAGGAACAATAGCATGGGCAGAATCACCTACCAGAGCTACCTTATCCCAATAAGTCCAGGGGTAGCATTTCATTGTAACCATTGCACTCGTTGGGTTTTTGAAAAAGTCTTCAGTAAGATTGTCCATTTCGTTTATTACATCAGGAAAATAGGTTTTGAAAAAATCCTTGGCCTGGGTTTTGGTTTTGATATTTTCAAAAGATATTTCACCTTCAAATGGCAAAAACAATGTACATGTAAAACTACCATCGAGATTAGGCATGGCAATAAACATAAAATTGCCTCTAGGCCAGATATGAAAGGAGTTTTTCTCAAGTTTATGTGTCCCGTCATCATTTGGCGGAATAGTCAGTTCTTTATATCCAACCTCTATAAAATCCTGGGAATAGTCAAATCGGCTTCTGCGTTGCATTTTATGGCGAATTCTGGAAAATGCGCCATCACATCCGAACACAATATCATAATTATACGCTTTCCATTCACCTTTTTCTGTTACTCCTGTATACAATCTGGCATCGGGTAAGTCAATATCCCAGACTTTTTCATTAAATCTAAAATTGACGCCTTCATTTTCTGCAAGATCAATCATCTTCCTGTTCAGTAATCCTCTGGAAATAGACCAGATGGCCTCCCCCTCTTTACCGTAATTCTGAAAATAAACAGGCTTTCCATTTACATGCATCGCCCGTTTATAAAGTGGTATAGCAATCTTTTTTATCTCCTTTTCAATGTCCACTTCGTTCAAAGTTTTCCAACCTCTGTCACTCATTGCGAGGTTTATGGAGCGTCCGGAAAATTCTATAGTCCTAATATCTGGACGGCGGTCAAACACCGTAATTTTATGTCCTGCTCTTTTGAGGAAGATCGCTAATAAAGATCCTATTAAACCGGATCCTATAATGGCTATATCTTTTGGAGTTTGCCTCATAATTTAAGCCGGGAGAATGGCTAATTTTGAAAGTAAATGTACTAAAATAAAGTTTCCTTTCATTTATCTTCCCGGAAAGCCCGGTTAAAGCATCAAAGTTCGTTTTCCTGTTCACCATTGCCTTAAGAAATAATGGCTCCATTATTTGCACTAAAGTTGAACTTTTGCAATATTTTACCTCACTTTAAGATCTGATTGAATGGAATATTCGTATATATAACAAACAAGAAATTTTCCGCCAAGGCGTCCATATATATTTATAAAGACCTTCATACAATAAATATGAAGGTCTTTTTCTTTTAAATAGATCTGTCTTACTTTAAAACACCGTCGACTATTCCATATGCTATGGATTCTTCGGCATCCATCCAATAATCACGGTTAAAGTCCTTCAAGATTTTATCATAGGGCTGTCCGCAGTTATCAGCTAATATTTTGGCACCTAGCTCTTTGGTCTTTATTATTTCTTTGGCCTGAATCTCAATATTCGACGCCTGACCTCTCGCTCCTCCACTTGGTTGATGGATCATCACCCGTGCATGAGGCTGAATAAAACGTCGGCCTTTTTTACCAACTGAGAGGAGAATGGAGCCCATTGAAGCTGCTAACCCACTACAAACAGTTGATACCGGACTCTTCAGTGATTTAATTGTATCATAAATTGCAAAACCTGAAGTAACATAACCACCAGGACTATTTATAATCAATTGTATTTCCTTATTGTTCTGCATATCGAGATATAATAAACGATCAATAACATGTTTGGCAGAATCATCATCAACCATCCCCCAAAGAAATACTTTTCTATCTTCTAATAATCTTTCATCAATGGCTTCTTGTACTTTTCCCTTTTTTTTACTCATTTTTTACTTTTTGTTAAAAATCAAAATTAATCATTTTATTGGGATTTCATACCCCAATAAAGTCATGGTTTAATATCAATTAACAATTGAAAAGCAGTTATATTTGAAAAAACATTATTATGAAAATTCCACACTTGTTTGCGATACTCTCTTTGGCGCTTATAGTTAGCTGTAAAACCGAACAAAAAAAAGAGGCGGATTCAGAAAAAATTGAACAAACCGTTCCCGAAAAAATAGCCTATGCACATGGTCTGAAGGAATGGAAAAATGTAGAAGAACTAAAATTTACTTTTAATGTTGACCGGGATACTACTCATTTTGAACGCGATTGGATATGGAATATTAAGAAAAATGAGGTTACAGGAAGCTCTGAAGGAGATTTGGTTACCTATAACCGCAGTGAGATAGATAGCACAATAGCTAAAGTTGATGCCAGTTTTATCAATGACAAATATTGGTTTTTGGCACCATTTAACCTGGTCTGGGATAAAGGTAGCTTCAGCTATGAAGTTACAGAAGCTGCAGAGGCACCAATAGCTAAAACACCAATGCAAAAACTGACCATTGTTTATACCGGTGAAGGTGGTTATACCCCAGGGGATGCTTATGATTTTTACTTTGGGGATGATTACGTAATAAAAGAATGGGTATTTCGTAAAGGAAATCAGGCAGAGGCCTCACTTGCAACTACCTGGGAAGAATATTCAGACTTTAATGGCCTGGTAATGTCAAAAACCCATAAAAACGCCGAAGGGAATTTTAAACTGTATTTTACAAATATTCAGGTGAAATAGCTCCTTACAATACCTAAACTGGTTTTTTCCTTTTCAGCAGGAAAGTGGCACCCAAAACGGCGACAGAACAGATCATCAAAGTAATAAAACTCAGACTTAACGAGAATTGTTCTGCTATAAAACCCAATATTACAGGACCTACAAGAAAGCCTGAATATCCTGTGCCGGCAATAAAAGCAACCCCCTGAGAAGATTCTACTCCTTTGACATTACCTCCAATTCTGAATAATTCAGGGACAATCACAGAAAACCCAAGACCGGTAAGTGCAAATCCGGCAATGGCCAAATACATATCAGTTGTAAGTACCAGCAGATATCCAACAACGGATAATAAAGATCCTAATGCTACTATTTTAATTGACCCTATTCTGGAACTTACTGAATCCCCTAAAAAACGCCCAAGGGTCATAAATACCTGGAATCCTAAAAATCCTGCACCCCATATAGCTTCAGGCGCAAGACTAACCTCCTTTAAAAATAATCCACTCCAATCCACTATAGCTCCTTCGCTGCCCATTACTACAAACGATACGACTCCAAGCAGTACTAAAGGCTTAAAATTTTTAAATCTAAACGCTTCTTTTTCAATTGGTGCCGCTACAACATTGTGATATTTCTTATAGAAAATAAAATTTACCACGAGAACCAATAAGACCGCCAAAAGCATATGTAACCCCCTATTGTTCAATACAGGTATTAAAAAACTGCCAAGCCCTGCCAGCACACCCCCGAGACTAAAAAACCCATGGGAAGCAGACATAAATTTTTGTTTGTCTTCTTTTTCAATCTCAGTAACCAGGGTGTTCATTGAAATATCGGTAAAACCGTTGGTAGCCCCGAATAGAAAAAGTGCAATAGCCAGGCCAATAAATCCTGGTGCAATTAAGGGAAACAAAGCAGCAATACAACAAAGGACAATCCCTACTGATGTTGCCCTACCTACTCCAATTTTATTAATGATTTTAGATGCGACCGGAAAAATTGTAAAAACGCCCAGTGAAAGAAAAAATATGGCAATTCCCAGAGTGGCCTTGTTTATTCCAAGATCTTCTTTAACCGATGGGATATAAATAGCCCATGTGCCAAATAAAATATTCAGGCTGGTAAAAACCCAGGCGGGACCAAAATATCTGGGATTTGAAAGGATTAGTCTAAGAGATCTCATAAGTCGCCTTTTAAAAAGCCAACAAATATACAATCATTCAATAAACAATGTAGTCACCTCCAAACGATTATTGTCAGGATCAAGTGTCTCAAATTCATAGTATCCATCACCTGTTTTTCTGGGTCCACTAAGAATTTTAAAACCGTGTTTTTGCAATTCAATGGCTTTTTTATCAACCTCAGACATACTGGTAACTTCAAATGCCAGATGAATAATTCCTAAATGCTGTTTACCAACTGTATCATTGGTGTTCTCAGGTATATCCGGTCTCTGCATCAGCTCTAACCTAGCTCCGGAATCAAAAGTGATAAAGTAGCTCTGAAATCTTTTTGCAGGATTCAAATATTTAGCATTGGCTATTCCATCAAAATATTTGACATAATAATCCTTTAGCAATTCAAGTTTACTTGTCCAGATAGCCACGTGTTCTATTTTCATCAAGTTTCCAGATTTCCAGCCCTTGTAAGTATCCCGGTTTTTAAAATTTGTCCAAAATTGTACATATCTTCAAAACTGCAATAAAATGGTGCCGGAGCAAGTCGTATGACATTAGGCTCCCTCCAATCTGTAATTACCCCATTTGCCATCAAATAATCAAATAAAGATCTCCCCTCGCCATGGAGCAATACGGATAATTGGCATCCTCTTTCAGCAGGTGTAATAATTTCAAAACTACTATCCACTTCACTATCAATTTCATGCAGGATAAATTCCAGATATGAGACTATTTTATTGCGCTTCGCTATCAAAGCGTCCATTCCTACTTCTTCAAAGAGGGTTAAAGAAGCGAGATAAGGTGCCAGTGCCAATACCGGAGGATTGCTCAACTGCCATGCATCTGCAGTAGCAATAGGTTCAAATTCTTGTTTCATTAAAAAACGTGTTTCCTTTTTGGTACCCCACCAACCCTCAAATCTTGTAATTTTTTCCTGATCCAGATGCCTTTCGTGAATAAAGATTCCCGAGGCATTTCCCGGTCCGCTGTTCATATATTTATAACTACACCATGCTGCAAAATCACAGCCCCAATCGTGTAGTTTCAATTCTATATTCCCTGCGGCATGAGCAAGATCCCATCCCACGTTGGCACCAACAGATTTACCGGCACTGGTTATGGTTTTCATATCAAAGACCTGACCATTGTAATAATTTACACCCCCAAGCATTACCAATGCCAACTGATCTCCTGTTTCATTGATTTTTTTAACAATATCCTCAGTATTCCAGTGATGTTCACCCGGGCGTTTACTTACTTCAACTATAGTATCTTTTGGATCAAAACCGTGAAAACGCACCTGACTTTGCAGCATATACTGATCTGATGGAAAAGCTTTCTCTTCACATATTATTTTATAGCGCTCTTTAGTAGGCGAGTAAAAAGAAACCATTAAAAGATGCAGATTTACCGTAAGGGTATTCATAACAGATACCTCCTCAGGTTTAGCTCCAATTATCTTAGCTAAGGGTTTTGCCAGTCTTTCGTGGTAATCCCACCAGGGTTTCTTTGCATGAAAGTGACCTTCTACCCCTAAATTCTTCCATTCTTCCATTACCTCATCCACAAACTCTTGTGAATTTTTAGGTTGAAGCCCTAAAGAATTCCCAGTAAAATAAATTACATTTTTGCCATTTAATTGCGGAAAGTAAAATTTATCTCTGTATTTTTTAAGAGGATCATTGTTATCCAATTCCTTGGCGTAGGACAATGTATTTTGAAATGGCATGGCTAATTTTTAACCAAAAATACAATATCCATATAAAAGATAGCACTGATTAAATTATCTATTCCCTGATTGGTCCTCTGGTATTCTCATTTCAATGATATGACTTACAAACCCCGCTTTCTCATAGGCTTTTATAGCAGGAATATTATCTGAGTAAACAGTAAGGCGCATTTCTTTATATCCTTTTGACAGTGCCCATGTCCTAAGTGATTCCAAAATCATTTTATTTATTTGCATTCCCCTATATTCAGGAAGGGTATACATAAAACCAAAATTGGCATACTCCTTATGATTTAAGTAAGATCTTGCCCTTTTTACAACCGCAGTACCGCAACTAACTATAGTGTTATTTATCTCTGCTACAATTACAGCCACTTCATTGTCTAAAATCATCCCTTCTAAATCATAGTAACACACTGGGTCTTCTCGTATGGTTTTATCAAATGGCCTTTCTGCCTTAATCAACTCTTGTTCAAAAGCTAAAAGAACCTCCAAATCAGATAATGCAGCCGTCCTAATGGTTATTTCACCCATCCTTATCGCGCTTATTTTTAAGCCTAAGATAGCATATAAATCCATATTTTTACTAAAAAGGATTTATGCATTTTCTACCGGAATCTTTAGAAAACTATATCACACTTCATTCTGAAAATGAGCCCGCTATTCTACGTGAATTAACCCGTGAAACACATTTAAAGGTAGTTCAACCCCGAATGATTACAGGGCATTATCAGGGCAGGGTACTTAGCATGCTTTCTAAGTTGATTCAACCCAGTAGTATTTTGGAAATTGGCACATATACAGGATATTCAGCAATTTGCTTAGCAGAAGGATTGACCAATGATGGGTTATTGCATACTATTGACATCAATGAAGAACTTTCGGAAATGCAGCGTAAATTTTTTGATCGAAGTGGATTTGGGGATAAAATAATACAGCATACCGGTGATGCTTTAAAAATTATTCCTGAATTGGACCAGGTTTTTGATCTCATCTTTATTGACGCCGAAAAGAAAATGTATGATGCCTATTTCGAAGCTGTGATTGAAAAGACAAGAACGGGAAGTATCATAATAACCGACAATGTCCTCTGGTCTGGCAAAGTAGTTGAACCGCTAGACAAAAAAGATATGGTAACCCGGAATCTTCTGGCTTACAATAAAAAGCTAAAAAACGATCCAAGAGTTGAGACTGTTATATTGTCCGTTAGAGATGGACTTACACTATGCAGGGTTTTATAAACCTGCGATAAAACAGGTAAAACAGAAAGCCCAAAAGCATGCCAATTAATGCCCCCGTTATAAGATCCAAAGGATAATGGACCCCTACGTATATTCTGCTATAGGCAAATATAAAAGGCCAAATAAAAAGTAGCCAAATAATTGAAATCTTTTTCCTGAGAAATAAAAAAGATATGGTGGTTAATGAGAAGGAAGAGGAGGCATGACCTGAAAAAAAACTAAAGCCGGCCGGATTTTTTAAAATTCTTATAATGGAATTGATTTCAATGTCATTATTGGGCCGGAGCCGTTCAAAATAAGTCTTAAATATATCGGTAAGACCCAAAATACAAATTAAGAGCAGGACTATTGTACAGGAAATGAATAATGCTTCCTTTTTTGGGTATTTAAGAAAAATAAGTGCTAAAAGTAAAATATAAAGTGGAATCCAGGAAGTGATATTGGTAACTATCACCCAAAACAAATCATAATCTTCTGTACCCAGATTATTTAGATATATAAAAGTATTCCTATCCCATTCCAGAAGATGATTGAGCATAAACCCACTTATTTACGCTTAATTGTACCGGTAACATCGTCAACATTTTTCTTTACTTTGTCAATTTCATTTTTTATGTCGTCTGTAAAGCTGGTATCAATTCCTTGTTTTTCGGCGCTTTTTTGAATTTCCTTCTTAATATCATCTGTGGCATCCCTTAATTGCCGCATTCCTTTACCAAGTCCCTTGGCAATTCCCGGAATTTTATCTGCCCCAAATACCATTACCACAATAAACATGATAAAAAATATTTCAGCTCCGCTAATAAATAAAAAAACCATTGCTTGCATACCACAAATATAGTTAAGTTTTGGGTCCTTTTTAAAAAAGTACAATCTATCTATTTCAAAAAAACTATCAAGAACTTCCTTTGTCTGTTTAAAAAATAACTCAAATAAGTACGTTAATCTTTTGAGCTGACCTAATCAAATGAGTGTCTGATACCCATCGAATAATATCTTTATAAATCTACTAAAAGAACATATAGAAAATATTTCCTGGTAAATTATGTTCGCATTTGAGAATCCGTAATAGACTATTGTAACCCGTAGGTTAAGATTTTATTGTGCGTTATCAAGGAAGAAATTCTTGAAAATAATTTAAGTACCCATCCTATTATTGATATAGGATAAATTTTAGCTACATAAGACGTTAAATATTTTAATGGCCAAAAGCTTCTATGTAATTTGTAAGGCAATAAAATATTATATCAATGAAAAATACGCTAATACTTTCCTTGAGCGTCCTTCTTTCGACCATGAGCCTTTTTGGTCAAAAAAACTCTCCAGGTACCATCCGTGTTTCCGGAAGCCCACTTGTACGTGACGGAGTTGTAAAATGGCTAAATGATGTGAATAACCCTCAAGCCATAAAAAGCAATCAAAACCTGGATCTTTCAGGTATTGAAGGGTCTGTGTATTACAATGAAAAATTCATCGCAGGCAACGTGTATTATTTAGACAAAGTATACGGTAACTTTCCAATGCGCTACAATGCTTTCAGCGATGAGGTAGAAATTCAAAGAAGCGGAAGTAATAAGATGGAATCTGTCTATAAAAGTATGTCGCTTAGCTGCGATATTGATAATGAAAAATATGTCTATACCAAATACTTCAATCAGAAAGGAGTAATACAGGAGGGGTACCTGATAAGATTGAATCCACAACAAAAATATACTCTATATCAGAAAAAATCTAAAATTTACAAAGAAGGTAAAAAGGCAGCCACTTCAATGCACCCTAGCTATCCACCAAAATTTGAGGATAAGCATGATTATTTTCTGGCAACAGACAATGAATTCCCAGTCTATTATAAACATTCTAAAAAGGATCTAACCGAACTTTTTGGCCAGGAAAAGGCCGCGGGCATAAAAGACTTTGTAAAGCAACATAAAATTAAATCAACGAATAAAGAAGACCTTATAAAGCTTATTGAATATCTCAATACGGACCTCTAACGAATATTTCAAAAAAGCATAAACGCCGTGTTCTGAAATTCGTTATTCACTTCTTATTTATTACAATATTATGTAACTGGTGTAAAAAGAAAATGCCTTGACTTTAAAATAATATTTAAGCCAAGGCATCTGTTTTTATTATAATACTCCCTTGTATTTTTAACCTGGGAGGAGCAAAGTTATTTTCCTTTTATATCTTGTTTAAACTGTTCAAATTCAGATCTCTGTTCCTTTTTGGGCCAGGAGTTGTTACTTGAATCAATATCTGCAGTCTCGGATTTTGGGTCTACTACAATTCCAACAAGCTCTTTTTCTGAAGAAATAACTCGTTTAAATTCCTGATCATTTTTCCTCCAAATTTGTGGTGGATAAGTAACATTCTCGGTAGAACCATCTGCGTATTTGTATTCAACTATTATTGGCATTGGTATCCCTCCGGGTTTATTAAAAACTATCTCATAAAAGTACTTTGGTTCTTCAACCTGAGAACGTTCTTCAGCCGTCATATTATCCATCATATATTCCTTTAAGGTTTGTGAAGTTTCTGAAGGTGCCTTACCCTTGAGGCCTTCTTCAAAATCCTCACTCTCTTCATCCACAAGGTATACCAATGGAGGAAAATTAGCTTCTGTGAGACCCCTCGAAACCATATAATCTTTCATTTTTTTTGTTGGCTTATCGCTTACGTAGTATTTTTTAACTCCTTTAACTCCAATGTCTACATAATCGGTGGTATAAAACCAGCTTCTCCAATACCAGTCGAGATCTACTGCTGAAGCATCTTCCATGGTCCTAAAGAAATCCTCGGGAGTAGGGTGTTTAAATTTCCATCTTTGTGCATAGGTCTTAAAGGCATGATCGAATAATTCTTTACCCATTATGGTTTCACGCAAAATATTTAAAGCTGTAGCCGGTTTACCGTAAGCATTTGGCCCCAACTGGAATACATTTTCCGGATTCGACATAATAGGTGATATTGTAGATTGATCACCACTCATATAAGGTACAATCTTTGAAGGAGCGCCCCTTCTCGATGGATAAGCTTTATTTGGCGCAATAACTTCGGGGAATTCTTCACCAAATTCCTGTTCCGCCATATACTGCATAAAGGTATCAAGGCCCTCATCCATCCAACCCCACTGGCGCTCATCTGAATTGACGATCATGGGGAAAAAATTATGCCCAACCTCATGAATAATAACGCTTATCATCCCGAATTTGACGCGGTCTGAATAACTGCCATCCTCAGCAGGTCTTCCATGGTTCCAACAAATCATTGGGTATTCCATTCCCTGATTTTGGGCATGTACAGAAATTGCCTTATGGTACGGATAATCAAAAGTATGCGCCGAATAAGATTTTAAGGTGCTGGCCACAGCCCTGGTGGATAATTCTTCCCATAGCGGATTACCTTCCTTGGGGTATAAGGAAACAGCCATTACATCTTTGTTCCCAATTTTAACGGCTTGCATGTCCCAAATAAATTTTCTGGAAGTGGCAAATCCAAAATCCCTGACATTCTCGGCCTTAAATTTCCAGGTCTTTTTATCTTCGGAAAATCCCTTTTCGGCATTCACTGCCTCCTGCTGAGTCACAATAAGAACCGGCTTGTCATATGACTTTTTGGCCTGCTCATATCGCTGCATCATTTCCTTTGAAAATACTTCCTTCCTATTTGTTAATTCCCCTGTAGCATCTAGGATATGATCTGCCGGCACAGTAATATTTACCTCATAATCCCCAAAAGGCAGGGCAAACTCTCCCCGACCCCAGAACTGATAATTTTGCCATCCCTCCACATCGCTATAAACTGCCATCCTTGGAAAAAACTGAGCGATTACATAAGACCTGTTCCCGTCTTTGGCAAAATATTCGTAACCAGATCTGGCCCGGTCTATCGTATGATCGGGTATATTGTACCACCACTTTATTGAAAATGAAACCTGACTTCCACTTTTAAGTACCTGTGGAAGATCTATTCTCATCATAGTTTGATTTATAGTATATGGTAAACTTTTGCCATTGGCATCTTTGATAAATTCAATATTAAAACCTCCCTCAAAAGGTTTTTGCATTAGAGTCTCCACAAATTTCTCCGAACTGTAGGCGATAGATAATTCACTTTCATCTCTCAACGGAGATTTTGAATCTTTAGCCCTTACATTCTGATCTAATTGAAGCCATAGGTATTCTAAGTCATCTGGTGAATTATTGAAATAAGTAATGGTTTCTTCACCATAAATTTTGGCATTCTTATCATCCAATTCAAGATCTATCTTATAATCTGCCTGTTGCTGATAATAATCGGGACCCGGAGTTCCGGAAGCGGACCTGTATGTATTTGGAGTTGCAAATTCCTCGTAAAGTTGTTTAAATTTGCTTTGATTAGAATGACCAGATTCTCTTTCTTTTTTAATTTCCTGCTGTGCAAAACCCAAAGTAACAGTTAAACACAATATGAATGTGAGGGAACAATTTAATTTCTTCATGTAGTTGAATTGTTATTAGAATTGGCGAATTTAGAATTTTTCAACTAATTGCAGTTCAAAATGTTACAAGTTTAACATTCCTTTATTATTTCCCTTTACCAATACAAAACTTTTCTTTTTACCGTTAAATCTAAAATGGACTATATTCTGTTGTTCTTCAAACATATCCGTAAGTATATCATTTTCAACTTCGATAGTCTTAAGGTTAGGCAAATCAATGTCCTCGATTTCCATATAACAAATAATTAGGTCGTTGTCGTATTTCTTTCCCAAAAACACAAAAGCCCTTTCTTTGCCATCTGCTTTTAAAACCAACTTAGACCTCATATATTTTTCAATATAAAAATTTGCCTCATCAGATTCCTTTTCCGTTGCGAGATCCATTATAACACCATAGCGGTCTTCCAGCACATTTTCGAGGTCATCAATAAATATTCGGCTGGTAATCTGAAGTGAGTTATCCTCTTCTGAATATTGAATATTGGTCACGCTTACATAGAACTTATGCATTAGGGTAAATGCAAAAAGAGGCAGTAGTAACAATATGAAACTATATCGCAAAAGAACTTTTTTTAAATTATACATAATTTGGTTTTGCAAGATTCGTGCCATGCGAAAAATTACTCTTCATCAGCCTCCTCTAAATAGGCATTACTGCGCAATTTAAGGTACTCCCAGATTTTAAGTTTATCGTGACTGTCTACCACAGCGCTGAAAGCATTATCAACTTCGCAAAAATACATGAAGTCCTCTATTTTATTCTCAGGTATTTTTAGAAGCTTTACGAACAAAGAATCGGGATAATACTCCCTCACCCTAACTGTGCGCGCATATTTTTCCTGTGAGGCCAATACTTTTTTAAGGTATTTTGTCCTGCCGGAAATGGCATTAATAATTGGGTTTAAGGGTACTAATCCTCCTCCGGTTGTTGCCTCATTAAGCTTGCGTTCTGCCTGAGTGATTGGCTTTACATAAGCATTTGGAAGTCCTAATGTGGCCGCTACATAAACCTTTTCTTTATTTAAACTATTCATGTCCCTGCTTAGGTCTCCGGATAGGTCATAGGGCCGCACGACTACTTCATCCAATTCATTAATAAATTCCTCCAGGGGTACTATAATAGATCGGCTTTCCAGCATTGCTCTGGATACTACCAGGGTCATACGTTTATACTGAACTGCAGAGAACATTATAGTGTCATTAAGTTTAGTAGCAATTGAAAATCGGCCTTCCTCATCTGTAATAGTTGCTCTGTTAGAAGTCGTATTCATAACATGAACATCTGCAATACCCTTATTTAAATTGGTGACTTTTCCCTCTAAATTGGAAAAAAAAACGGATTGTGCTGAAGCTCCTGTAACAATCAGAAAAAAAAACAAGAAAAATTTCTTATTCCTTAGCATTCATCTGTTTTAAGAATATATTGCTTTGGGTTACCAAAAATTCAATGAGTTCAAATTCATTGTCTTTTTTCAATAAGGCGCGAGGTGGTATTTTTTCATCACAATAGATTAAAAAAGCGTCTATTTGATCCTGTGGAATCTTTAGATCTAAAACAAAAAATTCATCATCATAAACAAGTCGCAAGACTTCGCTAACCTTTAAAGGCTCTTTATTTTCATCTGATTCATCTTTTTTGGTATTCACAAGGGCCTTAAATATGTTTACAAAATTAATCCCATCTTTCATTATACCCCGTGTTATTTTGTCCTCCGCGATATTTACAATTTCCGTAGTCTGGTCGGTCTCGTATTCAAACTTTTTAAATTCTTCATTTTGCAGTTCGAGGAATTTTCTTTGATTTTCAGGGCTCACCACTACTTCATCCAGTTGAGTTACCTTCTCATTAACCTCAACCACAAGTCGGTTATTATCCAAAATCTGCTGCGTTATTTTAACCACTTCAATCTGATAGTTTACAGAAGTAAAAACTATTTCATCATTTAGTTTTACCCTGATACTAAATTCACCTTTATCATTGGTAATCGTCGCTCTTTGTGAAGTACTATTGATAACATTTTCGTTGGGTACGAATGAATTTCTGTACAGGACCTGACCGCGCATAATAACCCGTTCATCCCCCTGAGAAGTACCTATGGAAATACAAAATAATGATAAAATAAAAAGTAGTTTGGTATTCATAGGCAACTGTGCTTATTAAAAGAATGCTCTAATTTATAAAGAAAATGTATGTTCTTGTCATAAAAAAATTTAACGCCATTAAACTTTTGTTAATTTCCGAATGTGCAGCCAAAAATTCAGGCTTGTCATGCACTAGATATGCAGTCATATCAGATAAATTGGGTTTATTAACCTTACAACTAATCCTTTTACCCCATAATCAAGTATTTTGGAGTATAAAGTTAGCTAAATGTGGATATAATTCTATTTTTGTTAGTCCCCAATGTACGAGAATAGTAAAGAGATTTATAGTTAATGTGCCCTAGCATTTTTATTGTATGAAAAAGTATGATAAAATAGCCAAAATATATGATTCCCGGTAACTAAATACATACCAAAATGAAAATGAAATTTCTGATAGTCCTGCTAAGTTTTTGCCTTTGCAATGTTCTTTCAGGTCAGATTAAAATTGGCGATAATCCACAAAATATTGACGCATCTTCTGTTTTGGAACTGGAAAGTTCAAACAGGGTATTGGTAATTACAAGAATTAACACCTCCCAAATGAACAGCATTGTGCCTTCCCAGGGTGCTATTATCTATAACACAGACGAGCAATGTTTATACTTTTACGACGGTGCTGCCTGGTTAAATATGTGCGAGACCTTTGGGCTCACATTTACGGCAGACCCTATTGTAAATCCTAGCAGCACCATTGTGATTACCGAAAACGGCGATAATCGCAATTTTGAAGTTGGTGAAATAACCGGGGCAAACATTGTGGATTTCAGCATCAGTGGTAATGACATTCAAAATAATTCAATTACGGCAGATAAATTAGCGCCGGATTCCGTAGGAAGCGAAGAATTACAGGATAATACGGTTGCAGATGCCGAAATAGATTATAACCAGGTAACGCTGAATGATTTTAACAACGATGCAGGTTTTATTACCGGAGCAGATATTGTAAGTGCAGCCCCAAACAATGCTATCACGGACAATGGAGGCGCTTTTTACGACAATACCCCACTACAAAATGATATCGCAGCCAATGCGGCCGCTATAGCTGCAGATGGGGATACGGATGCTGGGAATGAAATACAAAATCTTGCACTTGCCGGAAATAACCTGACTATTTCGGGAGCCAATACAGTTGACTTGGGTGTTTTTAACAACGCAGGGACAGATGATCAGCAACTTACGCTGACAGGAAATACTTTGGCCATTGAAGATGGGAATACTGTGGATTTGTCCATACTAAACAACCCTGGAACAGATGAGCAGGATTTAACCGGAGCCACCTTAAGCGGGGCAAATATTTTACAAATAGATATTGAAAATGGGGCGTCAGCTACAGTGGATCTTTCCGCCCTGAGTGGCACGGGTACGGATAACCAAAACCTTACAGGTGCTACCCTTAGTCCCGCAAATGTTCTGCAGATAGATATTGAAGACGGTACATCGGCCACCGTTGACCTTTCCGGATTGAGTGGAACAGGGACTGATAACCAAAACCTGACTGCAGCTACTCTTAGTCCTGCTAATATTCTGCAGATAGATATTGAAGACGGAACATCTGCCTCAGTAGATCTTTCGGCCTTGAGCGGAACAGGGAGTGATAACCAAAATTTGACAGGCGCTACGCTAAGTCCGGCTAATATCCTGCAGATAGATATTGAAGACGGAACATCTGCTACCGTTGACCTTTCCACCTTGAGTGGTGTGGGATCTGATAACCAAAACCTGACTGGTGCCACGCTTAGTCCAGCCAATATCCTGCAGATAGATATTGAAGACGGAACATCTGCCACGGTTGACCTTTCTACTCTAAGTGGAATAGGGACTGATAATCAAAACCTGACAGGTGCCACGCTTAGTCCGGCTAATATCCTGCAGATAGATATTGAAGACGGAACATCTGCCACCGTTGATCTTTCTGCTCTAGCTGCTGCTGGTACAGACGATCAGATAGCAGCTGAAGTGCCCTTTACGGATTATCTTTCAATAACTTCTCCAAATGTTCAAGGGGCTGTTGCACAATTGAAAGATGAACTAGATGCCGTTGTTGTTGCTGGTGGGGGAAATCCTATTGATGAATTACAGGATTTACAACTCGCGGGTAATATTTTATCATTAACCAATCCTGCAACGGTTGGAAATAATGTAGATCTATCCGGATTTATAAATGATGCCGATGCGGATCCTGCTAATGAATTACAAAATATTACCTCCGCTGACCTTTCGGTAACCATTAATCCCGTGGGTACTGGTTTTGATTTATCAGTCCCAGCAGGGTCGGACAACCAAAATATTGAGGGATCAGGACTTGCCGTGGAAACACTGACTATTGGTATTCAAAATGGTACTTCACAGGATGTGAGCCTCGCTCCCTTTGCCTTGGAAACAGAACTGGCAGCAGCTATTGCCGCTTCCGATGCTGCGGATGGAGATACCGATGATACTAATGAAATTCAAAATATTACCTCCACCGATGGATCAGTTAACCTGGTTCAAACAGGTGATGACTACGATTTATCGGTAGCCGCTGGCTCAGATGATCAAAACCTCACCTCAGCCACTTTAGCTGGGACAAACCTCACAATTGCAATTGAAAATGGAAACCCTGCAATTGCAGACCTTAGTGCCCTGGCTACAGATGCCGAACTTGCTGCATTATCCATTGATGATGCTGACGCAAATCCTACTAACGAAATTCAAAACATAACTTCTGGTGATGGCTCAGTAGCCATTACGCCTGCGGGAATAGGTTTTGACTTATCAGTTGCAGCTGGTTCGGATGATCAGAATATCCAAGGATCCGGACTCGCAGGTGAATTACTAACCATCGGTATTGAAGGTGGTACAGGAGAAGATGTCAATCTAGCTGCTTTTGCTCTTGAAACAGAAGTTACCGCAGCCATTGCAGTTTCTGATGCCGCAGATGGTGACACGGATGACACCAATGAATTACAAAATATTACTTCTGGTGATGGCTCAGTAACTATAGCATCAGCTGGAATAGGTTTTGACTTATCTGTAACTGGAGGGTCAGATGATCAAAATCTAACTTCAGCTATTCTTGCAGGAACTGATTTGACCATTGCCATTGAAGACGGTACAGCCGCAATTGCAGATCTAAGCGCTCTGGCTACGGACATCGAACTTGCTGCATTTCCAATTGATGATGCTGATGCAGACCCGGCCAACGAAATACAATCATTATCTATTTCAGGAAGCGATCTTTCTATTAGCGGGGGGAATACCGTGACCCTGCCCGCCGCAGGTACGGCCGACTGGTCAACAATAACCAGCATTCCCGCCGGGTTCGCTGACAACGTGGACGATGACACAACTTTAGACGAAGCCGCGGTTGATGCCTTTGTGGCAAACAACGGGTTCCTCCTTATCGAGGCCGATGGCGATCCAGCCAACGAAATACAATCACTATCTATTTCAGGAAGCGACCTTTCCATTAGCGGGGGGAATACCGTGACCATACCAGGAGGAGCAGGAACAACAGAACTTGCAGATCAAGTTACAATTGACGGCGATGGTACAATGGGAAATGAGTTTCAAATTGCCGACGGTGGTGTTACGGCAGCAAAAATTGCAATTGGAGCAATTTCAGGAGGAGCTGGTGGAGCAATTGTTGATAATTCAATAACAGCGTCAGACTTACAACCTGATTCAGTGGATGCCTCTGAAATTAGAATTGATGCCGTAGGATCATCTGAAATTGCCGACGATGCGGTGACAACCACAGAAATTCTTAATGGTACAATATTAAATGTAGATATTAGTGCTACTGCTGCAATTGACGGGACAAAAATTATTCCAAATTTCAATTTAGGTATTGTAACAACTGGTGGCCTGAGTGTTGGAGCAGATATACTTTTGAACGGAAATGCTGTTGTACCCGACTATGTCTTTCAAAAATACTTTTTAGACCACTCTGATATAAATGAAACTTATAATTTCTCGAGTCTTGAGGAAATTGAGGCCTTTGTAAAGAAAAACCATCATTTACCCGGAATAAAATCAGCCAAAGACGTTCAAAAAGATGGGTTTTGGAATTTAAGCGAGTCGAATCTGCAAAACCTCGAAAAAATTGAAGAACTGTTCTTACATACCATAAACCAGGAGAAAGAAATCAACCAGTTAAAAACTAAAAATGAATCTTTAGCCACTGAACTGGATTTGGTAAAGAAAGATCTGGAAGAAATAAAAGAACTGCTTAAAAACAAAAAGCTGGATTAAAATGATTAGGTCTACAACCTTGATATCGGCGTTTTTTAATAGTAGAAAAAGGATTTTATATTTCCTCTTTTTAGGGGCACTCCCTTTGCTGAATTTAACCGCCCAAACCGCCCTGTACAACAGCGGGAACATACGTATTCATCAGGAGGGGCAGCTGGGCTTTCATACCAACCTTATCAATAATGCCTCTTTTGATGAAAACTTAGGCCTGGCAGGCTTTTACGGCAATTCCCTGATCTCCGTTAGCGGGGCATTTGCACCAGTGTTTTTCGACACAGAAATCGCGAATGACAGCGGAGTACAGCTCAACACTTCCCTGAATGTAATAAACAATACCAATTTTGTGGTGGGCGACTTTAGTACGCCGCGTAATTCCGTAGACGTCTATTTCAATTTTATACGGGATGCCTTCTATGTGGGAGCAGGAGACGGTTCTAAAATAGACGGTTATGCCACAATAACGGAGCAACAAAGCTTTACATTTCCTGTTGGTGATTCTCAGCAACTGAGGCCTTTGATTCTTAATTCAGAGAGTCCAAATGCATTTGCCAGATGTGCGTATTTTTTTGAAGATCCTAATAATCCTTCCACTTTTCCCGGTTTCGATACAGATCTGAAACCCAGATCCATAGATGCGATTAGTACCCGGGAATTTTGGCGACTGGAAGGTAATGTCCCTTCCACCATAACACTAAGCTGGAATGCTAGAAGCGACATAGCCACTCTGGCCACCGAAATTAATGCGGTAACCCTTATAGGCTGGAATAAACAAGCCAGCAGATGGCTTCCTCTTGGGAATGCTGCAATTGGAGGCGATCTTACGAACGGATTTGTAAGTTCTGAAACCTTTGTCCCGGATGACTTTGAAGTGATCACCTTTGGAAGTCTGGCCGAACCCGAGGATATTTTAACCCTGGACAATTACTTTGTTTCCCCTAACGGAGACGGCATAAATGATGTTTTGGTTATTGAAGAAATGGAACTAAGCCCCAACAACAGCATCCAGATTTTTGACCGCTATGGTTTGAAGGTTTTTGAAATGATTAATTACACGAATGAATTTGGAGGTATTTCCAATATAGATAATCTGGTAATTAACAGGGAACAGGGCCTTCCTGAAGGGGTCTATTTTTATGTGGTCTCTCTGGATGATCTGGGCCTCAATTATCAGGGCTTTTTGTTTTTGGATCGTCAATAAATTACGGGAATCATTTTTAAGTCTAATTATTAAAATTTACCTGATTTTACCGATAAAATGTTTAAAATAATCGCCATAAATACATAATTGAATTATTAAATATGTATTGTCTTACTTTTTTGTAACCACATAATTACTGTGTTTTACATATTATTCCTACAAGTTTACAACCTTTATTTCTCACAGTAGTGCTTTTAACTTAGCTTGACCCGATATAAGAAGTACCCCTATGCTCTATTCATATCCGTTAAGAGTCCTTTTCAGTTTACTTCATTGCACTCCTGCTCTCAACAAAATTAGAAACAATTTTAATTCTGCATATCGTTCCTACTGGATTTTCAGGGATAAGAGGGATGAGCTCACTATAAATTCAAACATGATTAAGGGATACAGTAACAATTTTCAGACCTTAAATAACTGATGGTTAGCGCGATTCTTTAGTCATTTATAAGACCCAATAAATTTAGTTTTATGAAATTTACTCATTCAATATTTATATTTCTATTCTTACTGACCAATGTTGCAGTTTCGCAATTAAAAGTTGGCGATAATCCTGACGAAATTGACGGGGCTTCACTTTTAGAATTAGAAAGCAGGAATAAAGCACTGGTCCTTTCCCGTGTAAACACTTCATTGATGCAAAAGATCAAACCCTTAGCTGGGGCGTTGGTTTATAATACAGATACTTCATGCGTATATCAATATGATGGCAAAAACTGGCGAAGCCTTTGCGGTAATTCTAATGAATCTAATATTTCTTTTACGGATAATGGCAATGGCACTTTCACCATAATAGATTCTGAAGGTTCTTCATTTACATATGGCCAGAATAGCGGCGAAAGAGGAGAGACAGAGCAGGCAGAATTAACAGGACCAGCGGGCACAAATGGAATTCATGGAACCACCGGTGAACAAGGACCAAAAGGTGACATAGGAGATACCGGTCCACAAGGCCCTAAAGGCGATAAGGGTGATACCGGTGAAACTGGTGATACGGGTGAAACTGGTCCGCAAGGACTTATAGGATTAACCGGACTTACAGGTGCTGATGGTCCTCAAGGAACACAAGGACCTGCTGGTGATAACGGTACCGACGGAGTTCAGGGACCCAAAGGTGAAAAAGGAGAAAAGGGAGATACAGGGCTTGCAGGATCTGATGGTGCCGATGGCACACAAGGGCCTAAAGGTGATGCCGGACCTCAGGGACCAGCAGGCGTTGACGGAGCAGACGGTGAAATTGGACCACAAGGTCCCATTGGAGAAACGGGGTCACAAGGAATACAGGGTGAAATAGGCCCACAGGGACCCAAAGGGGATAAAGGTAACAAAGGTGATGTAGGAGAATTTGGACCCAAAGGAGATACTGGGGAGACAGGTCTTCAGGGATCAAATGGTGACAAGGGTGACATAGGAGAAACAGGACCACAAGGACC